>NZ_JOGH01000001.1:0-261382 GCF_000721345.1 Kitasatospora sp. NRRL B-11411
ACCGCCGCCGCGAACGGAGCGATCTTCGCCTCCGCCAGCGAACGCACCGACTCCCGGAGCATCTCGTGCTCCTCGCCGAGCCGGTAGAGGTCGAAGTCCGCCCCGGAGTTGCCCGCCATGTTGCTCGCCCCTCACGTTAATTACCGTTAAGTAGTGGACATCCTAGGGTCGGGGGCGCCCCGGCGGCAGGTGACCGGGGCAACAGGGCGGGCCCGGGTTCAGCTAACGTCCCGGCCGAGGATGTCGGCGCTGGTGCGGTGCTCGGCGAGGTAGTCGTCCATCCGGTCGGTGCGCATGGCGGTCCACAGCACGCTCGCGGCGCCGTCGTCCATCAGCACCACCGCCTGGCCGTCGACGGTGTCGAAGCCGCCGAAGGGGGCGTTCATGAAGTGCACGCCGTCGGGGCGGATGTCGCGCAGGCTCCAGGCCAGGTCGTAGAGGTCGGTGTTGCTGAGCCGGTCGTCGACGCTGGCGACGTCGCCGATGGTGCCGAGCAGGCCGGTGAGCTTGGACGGGCTGGCGAGGGTGCCGGAGTTCATGGTCCTGAGCATCAGGGCGCGCAGGAAGTTCTGCTGGCGCTTGGTGCGGTCGAGGTCGCCGCCCGGCAGGCCGTGCCGCTCGCGGACGTAGAGCAGCGCCTCGGCGCCGTCCATGTGGTGGGTGCCGGCCAGCCACTCGCGGGCGTCGCCCTTGGCCTCGATGGTGCGCGGGATGGTGATGTCCACGCCGCCGACCGCGTCGGTGAGGGCCCGGAAGCCGTTCCAGTCGATCACCGCGAGGTGGTCGATCCTGATCCCGGTGAGGTCCTGGACGGTTCGGACGGTCAGCGCGGGGCCGCCCCAGGAGTAGGCGGCGTTGATCTTCGCTTGACCGTGGCCCGGAACCGGCACCCAGGTGTCGCGCGGGATGGAGACCAGCGCGACCGACTTCCGGTCCGCCGAGATGTGCATCAGCATCATGGTGTCGCTGCGCTGGGCGCCCGCCTGCCAGGCCGGGGCCTCGGCATCCCTGCCGGTGGTCGGCTCGTCGGAACGGGCGTCCAGGCCGACCAGCAGGAAGGTCTGGCCGCTGTGCGGGACGGCCGACGGCTGCTCGGAGGCCGGCAGCGTCGGGAAGGCGTCCGGGATCCGCCGCACCGAGGAGGCGTAGTGGTCGGCCGCCCAGAGCAGCCCGCCGAACGCCCCGCCCGCCAGCACCAGCAGCACGGCCAGCGTCCACGCCAGCAGCCGCCGGCCCCGGCGCCGGCGCGGGGCGGGTTCCGGCGCGTCCCCGTCGGGGTCGGCGGGATCGGGTTCGTCGTCCTCGTCGCGGTCGAAGATGCTCAGCGGGCCGGGGTCCTCGTCCGGCTCGTCGTGCCGCCCCTTGGAAGTCATGGCGGCATTGTGAACCTCCTGCACAGACCTTCGCGCCGGAACCGTAATATCTGCAGACCGCCGACGTCCGGCGGACGGCTAACATCAGTGGCTGCGGCCGTGGCCCACCACTGGTACGGCCCCGAACTGAACTGAAGGAAACGCGTATGGCTCCCCGCATCACGGTGATCGGCACCGGCTACCTGGGCGCGACGCATGCCGCGTGCATGGCGGAGCTCGGGTTCGAGGTCCTCGGTCTCGACATCGACCGGGACCGGCTGACCGCGCTGGCCGCCGGCCGGGTGCCGATGTACGAACCCGGACTGTCGGAGCTGCTCCTCAAGCACGTGGCGGGCCACGAGGGGTCCAGCGGGCGGCTGCGCTTCACCGACTCCTGGGAGGAGGTCGCGGCCTTCGGCGACGTCCACTTCATCTGCGTCAACACCCCGCAGCGCAAGGGCGAGTTCGCGGCCGACATGAGCTACGTGGACTCCGCGCTGGACTCGCTGGCCCCGCTGCTGGAGCGGCCCGCACTGGTCGTCGGCAAGTCGACGGTGCCGGTGGGCTCGGCGAACCGGCTGGCCGCCCGGCTGGCCGAGCTGGCCCCGGTCGGGGCGCAGGCCGAACTGGCCTGGAACCCGGAGTTCCTGCGCGAGGGCTTCGCCGTCGGCGACACCCTGCACCCGGACCGGCTGGTGGTCGGCGTGCGCAGCGAGCACGCCGAGCAGGTGCTGCGCGAGGTGTACGCGGGGCCGATCGCGGACGGCGTGCCGTTCGTGGTGACCGACTTCCCGACCGCCGAGCTGGTCAAGGCCGCCGCCAACTCCTTCCTGGCCACCAAGATCTCCTTCATCAACGCGATGGCCGAGGTCTGCGAGAGCGCCGGCGCCGACGTGGTGCAGCTGTCCAAGGCGCTGTCGTACGACGCCCGGATCGGCGGCAAGTTCCTGAACGCGGGCCTGGGCTTCGGCGGCGGCTGCCTGCCCAAGGACATCCGGGCGTTCATGGCCCGGGCCGGCGAGCTGGGCGCGGACCAGGCGCTGACCTTCCTGCGCGAGGTCGACTCGATCAACATGCGGCGCCGCTCCCGGATGGTGGAGCTGGCCCGCGAGCAGTGCGGCGGCAGCTTCCTGGGCCGCCGGGTCGCGGTGCTGGGCGCGGCCTTCAAGCCGAACTCGGACGACATCCGGGACTCGCCCGCGCTGAACGTGGCCGGGCAGATCCAGCTGCAGGGCGCCCAGGTCACCGTCTACGACCCGAAGGCGATGGACAACGCCCGCAAGATGTTCCCCGGCCTGTCCTACGCCGCCTCCCCGCTGGACGCCGCCGAGGGCGCCCACGTGGTGCTGCACCTGACGGAGTGGCAGGAGTTCCGCGAGCTCGACCCGGCCGAGGTCGGCGCGGTGGTCGCCGAGCGCCACCTCGTGGACGGCCGCAACGTGCTGAACGGCGACGCCTGGCGGGCCGCCGGCTGGACCTACCGCGCGATGGGCCGCCCCTCCGCGGAGTGACCCGCCCCGCGCACGCGCGACGGCCGGGCCCGGAATGACCGGGCCCGGCCGTCCGTTCTCCCCGGCATGAGCCACACAGACGACGCCACCGTCCGGAAGGTCCTCACCTCCTCCGGCGACACCTGGGCCGTGGTCGGCCTGTCGAACAACACCGCGCGCGCCGCGTACGGCGTGGCCCGGGTGCTGCAGCGGGCCGGGAAGCGGATCGTGCCGGTGCACCCGAAGGCCGAGACGGTGCTCGGCGAGCCGGGCTACGCCTCGCTCGCCGAGATCCCGTTCCCGGTCGACGTGGTGGACGTGTTCGTCAACTCCGAGCTGGCGGGGCCGGTCGCCGACCAGGCGGTGGCGGTCGGCGCGAAGGCGGTCTGGTTCCAGCTCGGGGTCATCGACGAGGCGGCCTGCGCGCGCACCCGCGCGGCCGGCCTCGACATGGTGATGGACCGCTGCCCGGCGATCGAACTGCCGCTGCTGTAGCGGCGGCCCGGCGCTCCGGCCGTCGGCCGGTGGCCCGGCCCCGGGGGCCCGGCCCCGCCGGTCAGCCGCCGGTCGGCGCGCCGATCGGGAAGGCGATGTCGCAGACCTCGTCGGCCGGCCCGGCGGTCGCCCAGTCCGCGAAGTAGACCTCCCGGCCGGCGCCGGTGCGCGGGGTGCCGGCCCGTTCCATCCACGCGCAGACGGCGTCGTACGCGCTGAGGATCTGCGGGTACTCCACCTGCGCCTTGGTGACCGTGGTGTACGCCTCCCGGTGCGCGGGCTCGGTGCGGTGTGCGGCGGTCAGGCCCGCGGCGCGGGCCGGGTCGACCGGGACGCAGACCTCCACCGGGCCGTCGGCGTCCTCGTTGACGTCCCCGTGGTAGACCACGAACGGGGCGGCCGTCACCCCGCCGTGGGCCTCGGCCACCGCCGCCAGCCGCGCGGTGGCCTCCGGGATGAAGCGGTCCAGCTCCTCCGGCCTGGCCCGGCGCTGCTCGGTGAGCACCAACTGCTCGGGCACGTCGCGCTGTTCGATCCGGTACATCTCGTCGATCCCTTCGAGTCCGCTGAGTTGGACGCGGAGGTGGTCGGCCAGCGTCCGCTGCGAGGCGGTCCGCCGTTCGACGGCGGCCCAGTACGCGGCGACCCGCTCGGCCGCCGCGGGGCCCGGCAGGGCGAGCACCTCGGCGACCGTGGCCAGCGGCATGTCCAGGCCGCGCAGCCGGACGATCAGCCGCGCGGTGGCCAGCCGCTCCGGCCGGTAGTACCGGTAGCCGCTGTCCGGGTCGATCCGGTCCGGCGGCAGCAGTCCCTGCCGGTCGTACAGCCGCAGCGCCTTCGGCGACAGCAGGCCGCGGCGGGCGAACTCACCGGTGGTGAGCAGCCGTTCCTCCTCCGCACCGGCAACGCTGCCCCCTGCCCCAGGGGCGAGGTCAAGCCGGTGGTTCACGCGCCGTCCAGCCGGGCCAGGGTGGCGATCGAGGGGCGGCGCTCGGCCCGCAGCCGGGTGGCGACCGTCTCGGCGCCGCGCAGCGCCCGCACCGCGTTGTGCCAGGTCAGCTTGGCCAGGTCGGCCTCGGACCAGCCGCGGCGCAGCAGTTCGGCGACCAGCACCGGGTAGCCGGCGACGTCCTCCAGGCCGGCCGGGGTGAACGCGGTGCCGTCGTAGTCGCCGCCGAGGCCGATGTGGTCGACGCCGGCCACCTCGCGCAGGTGGTCGAGGTGGTCGGCGACGGTGGCGGCGGTGGCGACCGGGCGGGGGTGCTCGGCCTCGTAGGCGCGCTGCACGGCCATCGCCTCGGGGGTGGTCTCCAGCGGGTGCAGGCCCTTGGCCCGCATGTTGGCGTCGGCGGCGAGCGTCCACTCGATGGCGGCGGGCAGCACGAACTTGGGCACGAAGGTGGCCATCACCACGCCGCCGTTGGCGGGCAGCCCCGCCAGCACGTCGTCGGGGACGTTGCGCGGGTGGTCGCAGACGGCGCGGGCCGAGGAGTGCGAGAAGACCACCGGGGCCTCGGAGACCCGCAGCGCGTCGCGCATGGTGTCGGCGGAGACGTGCGAGAGGTCGACCAGCATGCCGAGCCGGTTCATCTCCCGCACCACCTCCTCGCCGAACGCGGTCAGCCCGCCGTGCACGGGCTCGTCGGTGGCGGAGTCCGCCCACGGCACGTTGGAGTTGTGGGTGAGCGTCAGGTAGCGCACGCCCAGCTCGTACAGCGCCCGCAGGGTGGCCAGCGAGGAGTTGATGGAGTGTCCGCCCTCGGCGCCCATCAGCGAGGCGATCCGGCCCTCGGCGCGGGCGGCCTCCACCTCGTCGGCGGTCAGCGCGAGCCGCAGGTGGTCGGGGTGGCGGGCGGCCATCGCCCGGACGAAGTCGATCTGTTCGAGCGTCGCGCTGACCGCGTCGTCCCCCGCCAGTTCGGCCGGCACGTACACCGACCAGAACTGCGCACCGACCCCGCCCGCCCGCAGGCGGCCGAGGTCGGTGTGCAGCCGGTGGCTCTGGTCCGCGGCCAGGTCCACGGCGTCGAGGTCGTACCCGGCCTGGGCGCGCATCGCCCAGGGCAGGTCGTTGTGGCCGTCCACCACCGGCGTGGTGCGCAGGACGGCCCGGGCGCGGTCGAGCAGTTCGGGGGTCATCCCCCCGTTCTACTACTTGCCGAAGCCGAAGGAGTCGTTCCCCGCGACCTTGGCGCGCAGCTTGCGGCCCTTCTCGGTGGCCTGGCTGTTCAGCTCGGCCTGGAACTCGACCATCTTCTCGGCGAGTTCGGCGTCGAACGCGGCCAGCATCCGCACCGCGAGCAGCCCGGCGTTGCGCGCGCCCGCGACCGACACGGTGGCCACCGGCACCCCGGCGGGCATCTGGACGATCGACAGCAGGCTGTCCATCCCGTCCAGGTAGCGCAGCGGCACCGGCACCCCGATCACCGGCAGCGGCGTCACCGACGCCAGCATCCCCGGCAGGTGCGCCGCCCCGCCGGCCCCGGCGATGATCGCCTTCAGCCCGCGCCCGTGCGCCTGCTCGCCGTACGCGACCATCTCGCGCGGCATCCGGTGCGCGGAGACCACGTCGACCTCGTACGGGATCTCGAACTCGTCGAGCGCCTGCGCGGCGGCCTCCATCACGGGCCAGTCGGAGTCGGAGCCCATCACGATGCCGACAAGGGGAGAGGTCATTCGGTGATCGTTCCTCGCAGGTAGGCGGCCGCGTGGCGGGCGCGCTCGCGGACGTCTTCGAGGTCGTCCCCGAAGACGTTGACGTGGCCGACCTTGCGGCCGGGCTTCACGTCCTTTCCGTACATGTGGATCTTGAGGCCGGGGTCGCGGGCCATGCAGTGCAGGAAGGCGCGGTACATGTCGGGGTAGTCGCCGCCGAGGACGTTGACCATGACGGTCCACTTGGCGCGGGGGCGGGGGTCGCCGAGGGGGAGGTCGAGGACGGCGCGCAGGTGGTTCTCGAACTGGGAGGTGACGGCGCCGTCCTGGGTCCAGTGGCCGGAGTTGTGCGGGCGCATGGCGAGCTCGTTGACCAGGATGCGGCCGTCGCGGGTCTGGAAGAGCTCGACGGCGAGGTGGCCGGTGATGTCGAGCTCGCCGGCGATCCGCAGGGCGAGCTGCTGGGCCTCGTCGGAGAGGGCGGGGTCGAGGCCGGGCGCGGGGGCGGTGACCTCGGCGCAGATGCCGTTCTCCTGGACGGACTCGACGACCGGGTAGGCGACGGCCTGGCCGCTGGGCGAGCGGACCACGTTGGCGGCGAGTTCGCGCAGGAAGTCGACCTTCTCCTCGGCCAGGACGGGGACGCCGGCCAGGAAGGGGGCGGCGGCCTCGTTCTCGTCCTCGACGACCCAGACGCCCTTGCCGTCGTAGCCGCCGCGGACGGTCTTCAGCACGACGGGGTACCCCTCGCCCTCGGCGGCGAAGGCGGTGACGTCGGCCGGGTCGGCGACCAGCCGGTGCCGGGGGCAGGGGACGCCGATGGAGTCGAGCTTGGCCCGCATGACGCCCTTGTCCTGGGCGTTGACCAGCGCGCCCGGCCCGGGGCGGACGGCGATGCCCTCGGCCTGGAGGGTGCGCAGGTGCTCGGTGGGCACGTGCTCGTGGTCGAAGGTGATCACGTCGCAGTCGGCGGCGAAGGCCCGCAGCGTGTCGAGGTCGCGGTAGTCGCCGAGCACGGTGGTGCCGACCACCTGCGCGGCCGACTCCTGGGGGGTGTCGGCGAGGAGTTTGAAGCGGATGCCCAGCGGGATGCCCGCCTGGTGCATCATGCGGGCGAGCTGCCCGCCGCCGATGACTCCGACCACTGGAAAGTTCGCATTGCCCGCTACAGTCACGCGCTCCAGGATATCCGGGCCGGTGGGAGGGCTCGGCACCGGCGGGCGCGACGCCCGTTCCGGCGTGCGGCGGGGCTTCTCGCACCGGGGCGGGGGTGAGGCCGCGGGGATTGCGGGTAGCCTGGTGGGCCGGATCGTAGAACACCACTTATCCGATCATGTGAAGCAGACGGAGACAGCCCGGATGACGACCAGCACCGAGACGCGTCCCTCCCTGACCCAGCGGATGCGCGGGCTGTCCGCCGAGGCGATCGGCTTCGCCGTGATCGGTGCCAGCGGCGTGGTGGTCAACTTCGGCCTGTTCTGGATCCTCACCAACGGCGTCGGCCTGGCCTCGCTGCGCTCCAACATCGCCGCGACGCTGGTGGCCATCGCCACCAACTACCTGGGCTACCGGTACTGGCTGTACCGGGACCGCGACGCCGCCTCCCGCAAGCGGGAGATCACCCTCTTCCTGCTGTTCAGCGGCATCGGCATGCTGATCGAGACCGGCACCCTGGGCTTCACCCAGTACGTCCTGGGCCTGGACACCCCGTTCGAGAAGATGGGCGGCAAGGTGCTGGGCCTGGTGGTGGCCACCGTGTTCCGCTTCGTCTCCTACCGCACCTGGGTGTTCAAGGCGATGCCGGAGCTGGAGGAGCCCGCCGTGGTGCAGGAGGCGGAGCTGCTGCTGGCCGCCGGGCCGAGCCGCACCCTGGCGAACTGAACGGCTGACCGGCCGCGCGTCGGAAGCCCGCGAACTCCCCCGCGGGGGAGGCTCATTCGCCCCCGTGCGCGAGGAACAGCGCGAACACCGGCGGCCGCAGCGACAGCAGTTCGAGGCGGCCGCCGTCGGCTTCGGCCAGGTCGCGGGCGACGGCCAGTCCGATGCCGGTGGAGTTGCGGCCGCTGACCGCCCGTTCGAAGACCCGGTTGCCGAGTTCGCGGGGGACGCCCGCGCCCTCGTCCTGGACCTCGGCGACCACCGAGCTGCCGGAGCGGCGCACCCGCAGCGTGATGGTGCCGGCGCCGTGCATCAGCGAGTTCTCGATCAGGGTGGCGAGCACCTGGGAGACGGTGCCGGGGGTGCCGATCACCCGGGCGTCGCGCAGGCCCTCGATGGCCAGCCGGCGGCCGCTGTCGCGCAGGGTCGGGGCCCACTCCTCGACCTGCTGCTTGACCACCTCGTCGAGCCCGAAGGTCACCGCGGTGGGGCTGCCCGGGTCGCGCTGGTTGGTGAGCAGCCGCTGCACCACGTCGGTGAGCCGCTCGACCTGCTGGAGGCCGATCGCGGCCTCCTCGCGGACGGTGCCGGGGTCCTCGGCGAGCGCGGTGATCTCCTCCAGCCGCATGGAGAGCGCGGTGAGCGGGGTGCGCAGCTGGTGCGAGGCGTCGGCGGCGAGCCGGCGTTCGGCGGTGAGCATCCGGGCGATCCGTTCGGCGCTGGTGTCCAGCACCTCGGCGATCCGGTCGAGTTCGGGCACGCCGTAGCGGCGGCCCTGCGGGCGGGGGTCGCCGGAGCCGAGGCGCTCGGCGGTCTCGGCGAGGTCGGTGAGCGGCCGGGCGAGGCGCTTGGCCTGCCAGACGGCGAGCGCCACGGCGGCCTGGACGGCGAGCAGCGCGACCACGCCGAGCAGCAGCAGCATGTTGCCGATCTCGTGGTCGAGCGCGGTGCGGGACTGCGCGACGGTGACGGTCTCCCCGCTGGCGCCGGGCTCGGTGGCGGACAGCGCGTCGCCCCGGACCGGCTGGCCGAGGGCGATCTGCGGCTGCCCGGGAATGTCCACGGTGACGTAGTACTCGTCGGTGACGACGGCGGCGAACTTCTCGCCGCTGACCGGCTCGCCCGCGGCGAGCCGGCTCTCGACCAGGCCGAGCACCCGGACCGCCACCGCGTCCACCCGGTCGTTGGCGGCGTTGACGATCGACTGCTTCTCGATCAGGGCCAGCGGCACGCAGAACACCGTGACCACCACCAGGACGACGCCCAGCAGCGAGTTGATCATCCTGCGCTTCACGCCTGGCGGCCCTTCGGTTCGGTTCGGGCCGCCGCGGTCGGGTCCGCCGCGGGTCCTCCGGTCGGTTCTCCTCGAACTCCGGCCGGTCCTTCTCGGACTCCGGTCAGTTCTTCTCGGGCTCCGGTCAGTTCTTCTCGAAGCGGAAGCCCACGCCGCGCACGGTGGCGATGTAGCGCGGGTTCGCGGCGTCGTCGCCGAGCTTCTTGCGCAGCCAGGAGATGTGCATGTCCAGGGTCTTGGTGGAGGTCCACCAGGTGGTGTCCCAGACCTGGCGCATGATCTCCTCGCGGGTGACGACCCGTCCGGCGTCCCGCACCAGGACCCGCAGCAGCTCGAACTCCTTGGCGGAGAGGGTGAGTTCCTCCTCGCCAAGCCAGGCGCGGTGCGACTCGATGTCGATCTTGACGCCGTGCGCGCCGGTGGTCAGCTGGTCCACGTTGCCGCGGCGGAGCAGGGCCCGGACCCGGGCGAGCAGTTCGGCCAGCCGGAACGGCTTGGTGACGTAGTCGTCGGCGCCGGCGTCCAGGCCGACCACGGTGTCCACCTCGTCGGCGCGGGCGGTGAGCACCAGGACGGGGAAGCTCTTGCCGTCGGCGCGCAGCCGCCGGCACACCTCCAGGCCGTCCATCTCGGGGAGCCCGAGGTCGAGCACGATCAGGTCGACGTCCTCGCTGAGGCCGGCGCCCAGGGCGGCCGGCCCGTCCTCGCGGACGAGCACCTCGTAGCCCTCGCGGCGCAGGGCGCGGGCCAGCGGTTCGGAGATTGCCGGGTCGTCCTCGGCCAGCAGCACACAGGTCATAGGGGCGATGGTAGACCGCGCGGCGGCCGCTGATCAGAGGGTCTCGGGCAGTCCCGGCGCGCCCGGGCCGGGCGCTGTGAACACCGTCACAGCCGGTGATCATCTGCGATCGGCGGGCCCCTGCGGCAGCAACTGTACTTTCACGGACATTCTTCGCAGCACCCTTGGCATCGCAGGTAATCTTCCGGCCACGGCATCAAAATGCACGGCGCACGGCCGCCAGACTTTACCTTCTGCATACCATTCACTCTCCGCAGTCGGTCGAATCCGCGACTTAGAGTGGTGGGGAACCCGAGAAAACAGGCAAGGAATCAGCATGGCTTCGACCACCCTGGAGTCCGAGGTACGGCCCTCCCCCACCCCCGGACGGACCTTCCTCGGCCACCCCCGCGGCCTGGCCACCCTCTTCATGACCGAGACCTGGGAGCGCTTCAGCTTCTACGGCATGCGGGCCCTGCTGGTGGTCTACATGACCACCGAGGCGGCCAAGGGCGGCCTGGAGGTCCCGGCGGCCACCGCCGCCGCCGTGTACTCGGTCTACAACGCCATGGTCTACCTGCTCGCGCTGCCCGGCGGCTGGATCGCCGACCGGCTGCTCGGCGCCCGGCGCACCGTCGCCCTCGGCGGGTTGATCATCATGGTCGGGCACTTCATGCTCGCCGTCCCCAGCAAGGGGTTCTTCTTCGCCGGCCTGGTCCCGATCGCGATCGGTTCCGGCCTGCTGAAGGCCAACATCTCCACGATGGTCGGCCAGCTCTACGACAAGGACGACGACTCGCGCCGCGACGGCGGCTTCACCATCTTCTACATGGGCATCAACCTCGGCGCCTTCCTCGCGCCGCTGGTGATCGGCACCGTCGGCCAGCAGGTCGACTGGCACCTGGGCTTCGCGCTGGCGGGTGTCGGCATGGCGCTGGGCCTGGTCCAGTACCTGCTGGGCAGCCGCCACCTCAGCCCGGCCTCGAACGTCGTCGCCGCGCCGATGAGCCGGGACGAGCGCCGCGCGGTGCTGCGCAAGGCCGGGATCTGGCTGGCCGCCGCCGCCGTGTTCTACGGCGTGGTGGCCGGCACCGGGCACTTCACCGTCTCCTGGGCGATCTGGCCGCTCTCGCTGGCCGGCATCGCGATCCCCGCGCTGGTGTTCGCCCGGATCCGCCGCGACCGCGACCTGACCGGCGCGGAGCGCTCCCGGATGGGCGGCTACCTGTGGTTCTTCGCGGCCGCCGCGGTGTTCTGGATGATCTACGACCAGTCCGGGTCCACCCTGAGCGTGTTCGCCGAGCGGAACACCGCCGGGAGCCTGTTCGGCTTCTCCTTCCCCTCCAGCTGGTTCCAGTCGCTGAACCCGCTGTACATCATGGCGCTGGCCCCGGTCTTCGCCTGGCTGTGGAACGCCGCCGCCCGGCGCGGCCGCAACCCCTCCACCACCGCGAAGTTCGCCTTCGGCCTGCTGATGATCGGCGCGTCCTTCCTGGTGATGATGCTCGCCATGGCGGCGGCCTCGGGTGGCGTCAAGGTCTCGCCGCTCTGGCTGGCCGTGGTGTACCTGATCCAGACCACCGGCGAGCTGACCCTCTCCCCGGTCGGCCTGTCCGTCACCACCAAGCTGGCGCCCGCCAAGTACGCCAGCCAGATGATGGGCGTCTGGTTCCTGGCCGTCACCGCGGGCGACTGCGTGGCCGCCCTGGCCCAGCTGCTGCTCGGCGACGACGTGGTCGGCTCGACCTGGTACTTCGCCGTCCAGGGCGTGCTGGCGGTGGCCGCGGGCGTCGGCCTGTTCGCCGCCCGCGGCCGGGTCGGGAAGCTGATGGGCGACGTCCGCTGACCGGGCGTCACACCTTGCGGACGCCGCCCTGCCACACGGCGGCGGTCAGCGGGACGCCCGGGCGGTAGGCCAGGTGGACGTGCGAGGGCGCGTCCAGCAGGTGCAGGTCCGCCCGGGCGCCGGGGGCGATCCGGCCCACGTCGGTGCGGCGCAGCGCGAGCGCGCCGCCCGCGGTGGCGGCGTGCACCGCCTCGTCGGGGGTCAGGCCCATCTCGCGGACGGCGACGGCCACGCAGAACGGCATCGAGCTGGTGAAGCTGGAGCCCGGGTTGCAGTCGGTGGACAGCGCGAGGGCGGCGCCCGCGTCCAGCAGCCGGCGGCCGTCCGGGTAGGGCGCCCGGGTGGAGAACTCGGCGCCCGGCAGCAGGGTGGCCACCGTGTCGCCGCCGGCCAGCGCGGCGACGTCCGCGT
The DNA here is from genome assembly GCF_000721345.1 of Kitasatospora sp. NRRL B-11411. Classification (NCBI taxonomy): domain Bacteria; kingdom Bacillati; phylum Actinomycetota; class Actinomycetes; order Kitasatosporales; family Streptomycetaceae; genus Kitasatospora; species Kitasatospora sp. NRRL B-11411. The sequence continues at coordinate 12,200 of NZ_JOGH01000001.1, forward strand.
CGGTCAGGTGGGTGCAGTGGTCGGCGGACGCGGCGCCCAGCTCCACCGCGAGCTGCACGCCGGGGCCGTGGCCGAGCTGGTTGGCGTGCACCCGGGGCAGCAGGCCCGCGGCCTTCCCGGCGGTCAGCACCGCCCGCGCCTGGTCGCCGTCGAAGGCGCCGCGCTCGCAGAACACGTCCACCCAGCGGGCGTACGGGGCGCAGGCCGCCAGCATCTCGCCCGTCACCAGCTCGACGTACCCGGCCGGGTCGTCCGCGTACTCGGGCGCCACCACGTGCGCCCCCAGGTAGGTGGTCTCGGCGGTGTGCCCGGCGGCGATCCGCAGGGCCCGGGCCTCGTCCTCGGTGCTCAGCCCGTAGCCGGACTTCACCTCGACGGTGGTGGTGCCCTGGTGCAGCATCTCGGCCAGGTAGCGGGTCAGGTTGGCGTTCAGCTCGGCGTCCGGGGCGGCCCTGGTGGCGGCGACGGTGGTGCGGATGCCGCCCGCGCTGTACGCCCGCCCCGACATCCGGGCGTTGAACTCGGCGGTCCGGTCGCCCGCGAACAGCAGGTGCGAGTGGCTGTCCACGAAGCCGGGCAGCAGGGCCCGGCCGCCCGCGTCGGCGTGTTCGTCGGCGGCGGGCGCGGCCGCGGCCGGGCCCACCCAGGCGATCCGCTCGCCGTCCACCACCACGGCGGCGTCGGCGAGCAGCCCGAGCGGGCCCTCGCCCAGGGCCGGGTCGTTGGTGACGAGCGAACCGATGTTGCTGATGAGCAGGCTCATGAACGCGCTGGTCCTTCACGGGAGTCGGGCGCCCCGGCGGGGGCGGTCGGACGGGGGGCGGGCCGTTGCCGCGGGGCGTCGTTACCGCAGGGCGCCGATGGCCGCGGCGAGCGCCCGCCCGGTCTCCGGGACGAGCCGGTGCACGCCGTCCCGGACGACGTGCCGCCCGCCGACCACCAGGTGGCGGACGTCGGCCGCGCCCGCCGCGAAGACCGCGGTCTCGGCGCCGAGCACGGGCGGCGCCCCGGCCGTGCGGACGGTGTCGAGGGCGAGGACGCAGAAGTCGGCGAGCGCGCCGGCCTCCAGGCGGCCGGCCTCGGGCCAGCCGAGCGAGGCGTGGCCGTCGGCGGTGCCGGCCTTCAGCAGGGCGTTCGCGGTCCAGTGGCCGCGGGTGCGGGTGCGCAGGCGCTCGTCGAGTTCGAGGGCGCGGGCCTCCTCGAACGGGTCGATCACGGCGTGGCTGTCGGAGCCGAGCGTGACCGGGCAGCCGGCCGAGGCGAGCCGCCGGGCCGGGCCGATGCCGTCGGCGAGGTCCCGTTCGGTGGTGGGGCACATGCAGATGGTGGTGCCGGTCCCGGCGAGCAGCCGGACGTCCTCGTCGGTGAGGTGGGTGGCGTGCACGGCGGAGGTGCGCGGGCCGAGCACGCCGTGGTCGGCGAGCAGCCGGGTCGGGGTGACGCCGTGCGCGGCGAGGCAGGCGTCGTTCTCGGCGGTCTGCTCGGAGAGGTGGACGTGCAGCGGGGCGCCGCGGGTGGCGGCCCACTGCGCGACGGTGTCCAACTGCCCGGCGGGGACGGCCCGGACGCTGTGCACGGCGGCGCCGATCCGGGCGTGCTCGGCGCCGGCCAGGGCGGAGGCCCGTTCGGCCCAGGCGTCGGCGTCCCCGTCGGAGAACCGGAGTTGGGGCCCGGTGGGTTCGGCGCCGAACCCGGACGACAGGTAGCAGGTGTCGAGCAGGGTGATCCGGATGCCGGCCCGGGCGGCGGCCTCGACCAGGGCCGCGCCCATCGCGTTGGGGTCGGCGTAGCGGGCGCCGCCGGGCGCGTGGTGCAGGTAGTGGAACTCGCCGACGGCGGTGATCCCGGCGAGCGCCATCTCGGCGTAGACGGCGGTGGCGAGCGCCAGGTAGCGGTCGGGGTCGAGCGCGGCGGCGGCCTTGTACATGGTGTCGCGCCAGGTCCAGAAGGTGCCCGAGCCGACCTGCACGGTGGAGCGCAGCGCCCGGTGGAAGGCGTGCGAGTGCGCGTTGGCCTGGCCGGGCAGGGCGAGCCCGGCCAGCCGGACCGCCCCGGCGGGGCAGGGCCCGCTGTCGGGGACGACCCCGGTGATCCGGCCGTCCGGGCCGGCGGTGATCAGCACCTCGGGCCGGACGGCCGGGCCGCCCCGGTGCGGCAGCCAGGCGTGTTCGGCCCAGTACGTCACGACGGCCGGCATGCGAGGTCCTCCAGTACGTCGGCCAGGGCGGTGACGCCGGCGTGGCAGTCGGCCCGTTCGGCGTGTTCGGCCGGGGAGTGCGAGACCCCGCTGGGGTTGCGCACGAACAGCATGGCGGTCGGGACGGCGGCGGCCAGGATCCCGGCGTCGTGTCCCGCGCCGGTGGGCAGCACGGGGGCGCCGAGCAGGGCGGCGAGGCGGTCGCGCAGCGGGCCGTCGAAGTCGACCACGGGGGTGTACGACTCGCGGGTGAGCTCGACCCGGACGCCGTCGCGCCCGCCCCGCTCGACCGCCGACTGCTCGATGCCCTCGACCAGTTGGTGCAGGGTCTGCTCGTCGGGGGCGCGCGAGTCCAGCCAGCCGCGGACCAGCGAGGCGATCGCGTTGGTGCCGTTGGGTTCGACGGCGACCTTGCCGAAGGTGGCGAGCGCCCCGGCCAGCCGGGCCTTCTTGCGGGCGGCGAGCACCGTGGTGGCGTAGGTGAGCATCGGGTCGCGGCGGTCGGCGAGCAGGGTGGTGCCGGCGTGGTTGGCCTCGCCGTGGAAGTCGAACCGCCACCGCCCGTGCGGCCAGATCGCGCCGGCCACGCCGACCGGCTGCCGCTCGGTGAGGTACCGGCCCTGTTCGACGTGGAGTTCGACGAACGCGCCGATCCGGCCGAGCCGTTCGGGGTCGGCGCCGATCAGCGCCGGGTCGTGCCCGGCCTTCTCCATGGCGTCGGGCAGCCGGACGCCGTCGGCGTCGCGCAGCGCGTACGCGGCGTCCCGGTCGAGCGCGCCGGTGGCCAGCCGGGAGCCGACGCAGGCGACGCCGAACCGGGCGCCCTCCTCGTCGGCGAAGTTGACGACCGCCAGCGGGCGGGTGAACCCGGCCCCGCGGGCGCGCAGTTCGTCGAGGGCGGCGAAGGCGGAGACGACCCCGAGCGGCCCGTCGTAGGCGCCGCCGTCGGGGACGGAGTCCAGGTGCGAGCCGGTGACCACGGCGTTCCCGGCGGCCGGGTCCCCGTGCCAGGCCCACTGGTTGCCGTTGCGGTCGATCTCGTACGCCAGGCCCCGGGACCTGGCCTGCTGCTCGAACCAGGCCCGGCCCTCGGCGTCGGCGGAGTTCCAGGCGTGCCGCCGGTAGCCGCCGGTGGCGGCGGAGCGGCCCACGGGGAGCAGCTCCGCCCACATCGCGTCGAAGCTCACAGCTCCGCCATCGGGCTGCGCTCGTTCATGGGGATGTGAACGCCCCGCTCCGCAGCGACCTCGTCCGCCCGGTCGTAGCCGGCGTCGACGTGCCGGATGACGCCCATGCCGGGGTCGTTGGTGAGGACCCGGCGGATCTTCTCGCCGGCCAGCGCGGTGCCGTCGGCGACGGTGACCTGCCCGGCGTGGATCGAGCGGCCGATGCCGACGCCGCCGCCGTGGTGGATGGAGACCCAGGAGGCGCCGGAGGCGACGTTGACCATGGCGTTGAGCAGCGGCCAGTCGGCGATCGCGTCGGAGCCGTCGAGCATCGCCTCGGTCTCCCGGTAGGGGGAGGCGACCGAGCCGCAGTCCAGGTGGTCGCGGCCGATCACGATCGGCGCGGACAGCTCGCCGGAGGCCACCATGTCGTTGAACCGCTCGCCGGCCTTGTCGCGCTCGCCGTAGCCGAGCCAGCAGATCCGCGCGGGCAGGCCCTGGAAGTGCACCTTCTCCTGGGCCATGGTGATCCAGCGGTGCAGCGACTCGTTCTCCGGGAACAGGTCGAGGACGGCCTTGTCGGTCTTGTGGATGTCCTTCGGGTCGCCGGAGAGCGCGGCCCAGCGGAACGGGCCCTTGCCCTCGCAGAACAGCGGCCGGATGTACGCGGGGACGAACCCGGGGAAGGCGAACGCCCGGTCGTACCCGGCGAGTTGGGCCTCGCCGCGGATCGAGTTGCCGTAGTCGAAGACCTCCGCGCCGCGGTCCTGGAAGCCGACCATCGCCTCCACGTGCCGGGCCATCGACTCGCGGGCCCGGGTGGTGAACTCGGCGGGCTTGTCGGCCGCGTAGGCCGCCATGTCCTCGAAGGCGACGCCGGTGGGCAGGTAGGCGAGCGGGTCGTGGGCGCTGGTCTGGTCGGTGACGACGTCGATCGGGGCGTCCGTGGCGAGCAGCTGCGGCAGCAGGTCGGCGGCGTTGCCGAGCAGGCCGATGGAGAGCGGCTGCCGCTTGTCGCGGGCCTCGACGGCCAGCTGCAGGGCGTGGTCGAGGTTGCGGGCCTCGACGTCGAGGTAGCGGTGCTCGATCCGGCGGGCGATCCGGGACGGGTCGCAGTCGATGCAGATCGCCACGCCGCCGTTCATGGTGACGGCCAGCGGCTGGGCGCCGCCCATGCCGCCGAGGCCGGCGGTGAGGGTGATCGTGCCCTCCAGCGTGCCGCCGAACTTCTTGTTCGCCACGGCGGCGAAGGTCTCGTAGGTGCCCTGCAGGATGCCCTGGGTGCCGATGTAGATCCAGGAACCGGCGGTCATCTGGCCGTACATGGTGAGGCCGAGCGACTCCAGGCGGCGGAACTCCTCCCAGTTCGCCCAGTCGCCGACCAGGTTGGAGTTGGCGATCAGCACCCGCGGCGCCCACTCGTGGGTCTGCATCACGCCGACCGGGCGGCCGGACTGGACCAGCATGGTCTCGTCCTGCTTGAGGCCCTGCAGGGTCCGCACCATCGCGTCGAAGGAGCGCCAGTCCCGGGCGGCCTTGCCGGTGCCGCCGTAGACCACCAGCTTGGAGGGGTGCTCGGCGACCTCCGGGTCCAGGTTGTTCATCAGCATCCGCAGGGCGGCCTCCTGCTGCCAGCCCTGCGTGCTCAGCCCGGTGCCCCGGGCCGCGCGGACCTCGCGCGGGCCGCTCGTCTGCTCTGCCATGGGCCAGCCTCTCTGCCGGATGGATTCCATTCACGATCAACGAGGCTGAATATATCCAAACACCGACGGCCCGACCAGAGTCCCGCGCCCGCGGATCAGTCCGGCCCCTTCCCCGCGGCCCCCTCCTCCCCCGGCTCGCCGCGCAGCGCGGCCAGCCGCCGCCGGTACTCCTCGACCTCGATCTCGCCCCGGGCCAGCCGTTCGCCCAGCAGCCGCTCCGCCTCGGCGTGCCGGGCCGGCGGCGGGGCGCTCCCCCACCGGGGCGCCGGGCCGCCGGTCGTCCGGTGCTGCCCGGCCACCCGCCACAGCACGGCCAGCAGGACCACCAGCAGCAGCCCGAACAGCAGGAACGCGATCCCGGGCCACACCCACGGCATTCCGCCGCGGGGCCCGTGGTGCCAGTACCTCATCGCCCTCACCCGCCACCGCACCCGTCCGGTGCGCCACCTCCAGTCTGCTCCCGTCCGCGCCGCCGCGGGCGGTGGCTCAGGCCGCCGCGTCGCCGTCCCAGTCGATGCCGATCTCGGCCAGCCAGCGGCGGTCGGCCGCGTCGGGCTCGGGGGTCGGCTGGCCGGGGCGGGCCGGGGGGCGCGGGATGTGCTGGACCGGGCCGACGCCGTAGCGGGCGGCGGCGGCCTCGGAGGCCGGGTCGCCGGGCTCCAGGACGCCGATGTGCACGGCCTCCTCGTCGCCCGGGTCGAGGACGATCAGTTCGGGGTCGGGCAGGCGGCGCAGCGCGATGCGGCGGCCGCAGAGCGGGCAGGACCATTCGTCGGCCCCGGAACCGAGCCGGCCGGTGAGTCTCATCTGGTGGATCGGCGGTGGCATTGGACTTCCCCCGTCCAAGCTGTCTTCTCCCTACCGAGAGGCATGCCCGCTCACCGCCCGTCGCCAACCCGGTGGAAAGGTGTCATTCGGCGAACAACGGGTGTCAGTCCAGGAAGAGTTGACGGGCCGTCGCGGACTGCTCGATCGCCTCCAGCCGGGCTTCGGCGTCCGGCAGTTCGTCGCACATGGTCTGCAGCAGGACCCGGCCGAGCATCATCGGCGCGCACGCGGTGTCGAAGACCAGGCCGGTGCCGACGGCGGCGGGCAGCAGGACGTCGGAGAGCTTGGCGACGGGGGCGAACGCCGAGTCGGCGACGGTGAGCACCGTCAGCCCGCACTCCCGGGCCACCGCGAGGGCGTCCATCAGCTCGCGCGGGTAGCGCGGCAGCGCGAAGCAGAGCAGCGCGGTGGCCCCGGCGGCGGCGACCTGCTCCAGCCGGTCGGCGAGCATCGAGCCGCCCTCGTCGAGCAGCCGGATGTCGGGGTGCACCTTGCCCGCGAAGTACGCGAATCCGCGGGCCTGCGCGGAGGCGGCCCGCAGGCCGAGCACGGGCAGCGGGCGGGAGGCGGCCAGGATCCGGGCGGCCCGGACGATCGGGGCCGGGTCGGCGAGCAGTTCGGCGAGGTGGCGCAGGTGCTCGATCTCGGCCAGCACGGCCTGCTGGTGCTCGTTGCGCACCACGTCGTGGTGGCTCTCGGGGGTGCCCGGCTCGCCGACGCCGAGCTCGCGCAGCTGCTTGCGCAGCGCCGGGTAGCCGTCGTAGCCGAGCGCGACCGCGAACCTGGTCACCGAGGGCTGGCTGACCCCGGCCAGTTCGGCGACCTCCACGCTGGACAGGAACGGCGCCTCGGCGGCGTGCCGGACCAGCGAGTGGGCGATCCGCCGCTGGGTGGGCGTGAGGCGGTGGCCCTCGAAGAGGTGGAGCAGCCGGGCGGAGGGCCCGGTGGCGGTGCCGGTCTCGTCCAGGGCGGTCATGTGCGCTACCTCCACGCTCGGTTGGGCGGTCGCCGGTGGCTTCGACGGTGGGACGACTGTGGCGCAGTCCCGCCAGGTGGGCAATCCCGTATCGCCTGGCGGGACGGGCGGCTCCGGAGCGCGAGCCGGCGGGTGCGCCGCCCGCCCACCGCCCGGCCCGCCCGTCCCGCGGCCGGTCAGGCCAGCGGTCCGGTGACCTGCTCGACCGCCTCCAGCAGCGCGCCGGAGGCGACCAGGTCGGCGGCGGCCTCCAGGTCCGGGGAGAGGAAGCGGTCCCGGCCCGGTCCGCCGACGCCGGCCGCGCGGGCGGCGGCGACCGCGGCGGCGGTCGCCGGGGCGAGCGCGCCCGGCTGCTCGGCGGCCTGCTCCCGGATCTCCAACGCCCGTGCGGAGGCGACGAGTTCCACCGCGAGCACCCGCCCGAGGTTGGCCACCGCCTGGCGCAGCTTGCGGGCCGCGGACCAGCCCATCGAGACGTGGTCCTCCTGCATCGCCGAGGACGGGATGGAGTCGACCGAGGCGGGCACCGCGAGCCGCTTGTTCTCGCTGACCAGCGCGGCCTGGGTGTACTGGGCGATCATCAGGCCGGAGTCGACGCCCGGGTCGTCGGCCAGGAAGGCGGGCAGGCCGTGCGAGCGGGCCTTGTCCAGCAGCCGGTCGGTGCGCCGCTCGGAGATCGAGGCCAGGTCGGCGGCGGCGATCGCCAGGAAGTCCAGCACGTAGCCGACCGGCGCGCCGTGGAAGTTGCCGTTCGACTCGACCCGGCCGTCGGGCAGCACCACCGGGTTGTCCACCGAGGCGGCCAGTTCCCGTTCGGCGACCAGCGCGGCGTGCGCCAGGGTGTCCCGGCCGGCGCCGGCGACCTGCGGGGCGCAGCGGATCGAGTACGCGTCCTGGACCCGCGGCGCGTCGTCCTGGTGGTGGCCGGTCAGTCCGGAGCCGCGCAGCACGGCCAGCATGTTGGCGGCGGCGGCGGCCTGCCCGGGGTGCGGGCGGATCGGGGCGTGCAGTTCGGGGGCGAGCACCTTGTCGGTGCCGAGCAGCGCCTCCAGGCTCATCGCGGCGGTGACGTCGGCGGTGGTGTAGAGCCGGCGCAGGTCGGCGAGCGCCATCACCAGCATGCCGAGCATGCCGTCGGTGCCGTTGATGAGGGCCAGGCCCTCCTTCTCCAGCAGTTCGACGGGGGCGATCCCGGCGGCGGCGAGCAGTTCGGCGGCGGGCTTCTCCACCCCGTCCGGGCCGAACGCGGTGCCCTCGCCCATCAGCACCAGCGCGCAGTGCGAGAGCGGGGCGAGGTCGCCGGAGCAGCCCAGCGAGCCGAACTCGCGCACCGCGGGGGTGATCCGGGCGTTCAGCAGGGCGGCCATCGTCTCGGCGACCAGCGGGCGCACGCCGGTGCGGCCGGAGGCCAGGGTCTTCATCCGCAGGAACACCAGCGCCCGGACCACCTCGGTCTCCACCACCGGCCCCATGCCCGCGGCGTGCGAGCGCACCAGCGAGCGCTGCAGCTGGGCCCGCAGTTCGGGGCTGATGTGCCGCACCGCGAGCGCCCCGAAGCCGGTCGACACGCCGTACACCGGCCGCGGCTCGGCGGCCAGCGCGTCGATCCGGGCCCGCGCGGCGGCCATCTCGGCGAGCGCGTCCGGCCCGATCTCCACCCGGGCCCCGCCGCGGGCGACGGCGAGGACGTCCTCGGCGCTGACGTCGGCCTTGCCGACCCGGACGACCACACTGTGCATATCCATATGCACAATCTCATCAGGTGAATGGTGATGTGACAAGCAGCGTCGCGCACCCCGTCCGGCCAGCCGCCGGTGGTTGACTGGCCCGCGGAGGTGCGAGACGCATGGCGCGGGCAACGGAACGGCGACGGGTGGTACGGCTGCGCGGCGGGGAACGGGGGGCGCGGCCCGACAGCCTGGCCGCCGAGGAGCCACTGGAGATCCGGATCGGCGGCGAGGCGCTGACCGTCACCATGCGCACCCCCGGCCACGACTTCGACCTGGTCGCCGGGTTCCTGGTCGGCGAGGGCCTGGTCGGCGCCACCGAGGAGCTGGCCGCGCTGCGCTACTGCGCCGGGACGGACGCCGGGGGCGCCAACACCTACAACGTGGTCGACGCCACCGTCCGCGGCGCCCGCCCGGCCCTATCGGCCCACCGCAACCTGCTGACCACCAGCGCCTGCGGCCTGTGCGGCCGGGACACCGTGGACGCCGTCCGGACCCGCTCGCGCTGGGACGTCTCCACCGACCCGCTGAGCGTCCCCGCCGAGACCCTCTACCTGCTCCCCGAGCGGCTGCGCGCCGCCCAGCGCACCTTCGACAGCACCGGCGGCCTGCACGCCGCGGGCCTGTTCACCGCGGACGGGACGCTGCTGTGCGCGCGCGAGGACGTCGGCCGGCACAACGCGGTGGACAAGGTGGTCGGCTGGGCGCTGCGCGAGGGCCGGCTCCCGCTGGCCGGCCACCTGCTGCTGGTCTCCGGCCGGGCCTCCTTCGAGCTGACCCAGAAGGCCGCGCTGGCCGGCCTGCCGCTGCTGGCCGCGGTCTCCGCCCCGTCCTCGCTGGCCGCCGACCTGGCCGAGGAGCTGGGCCTGACCCTGGTCGGCTTCCTGCGCGAGGACACCGCGAACGTCTACACCCGCCCCGACCGGATCGGCTAGGCCCCAGGCCCAGGCCCAGGCCCCGGACCCCGGGCCCCGAACCCGGGCCCCGGCCGCCCGTTCAGACCAGCGCGGCGACCAGCAGGGCGAACGCGGCGACCAGGACGGCGACCCGGGCGTAGTGGTAGCGGTCCCAGCGGTCGCTCTGCTCGCGCCAGTCGGCGGGCCGGTTCTCCGGGGTCCAGTGCTTGCTCCGGTTGTTGATCGGGACGAGCAGCAGCACCGACATCAGCACGCTGGCCACCAGCAGCCCGGCGGCGGTGACCACCAGCGGGGTGCCGGGGTGGTGCCAGCGGGCGGCGGCCCAGGCCGCGGCGAGGCCGAGCGAGCCGAAGTACCAGAACGGCATCAGGGCGCCGAGCATCCGGCCGCCGTGGGCACGGCCGAGCTGGTAGCTGTCCTCGGGCAGCGCGCCGAGGATCCGGTTGACCACGAAGGCGACGGCGAGCTCCACCCCCACCATCAGGCCGACGGCGACGACGGTGACGACCTCGAGCGCGTTGATCATGGCATTCCCTCCCGGACTGCGACCTAGCGGCGCTAGGTGATGGTGCAACGCTAGCGCTACTGCCGCTCTCTTGTCTAGCGATGCTAGGATCGACTCATGTCGGTACAGGAACGCAAGGAACGCGAACGGGCCGGGCGCGAACGCCTCATCGTGGCCACCGCCCGCGAACTCGCCGAGCAGCAGGGCTGGGACGCCGTCACCACCCGCCGGCTCGCCGAGCGCATCGAGTACAGCCAGCCCGTCCTCTACAGCCACTTCCGCGGCAAGCGCGAGATCATCGGCGCGGTCGCCCTGGAGGGCGCCGCCGAACTGGCCGCGGCGGTGCGGGCCGCCACCGCCGCGGCGGACGGCCCGCGGGCCCGGGTCGCCGCGCTGGCCCGCGCCTACCTGGACTTCGCCGAACGGCACCCGGCGGTCTACGACGCGATCTTCCAGCTGGACGGCGGCCTCCCCTACGCCCAGGAGGACACCCCCGCCCCGCTCAAGGACGCCTTCGCCGCCCTGCTGGAACCCCTCGCCGAGGTCACCGGCGAGGGCGTCCACCCGGGGCTGTTCACCGAGACCTTCTGGGCCGCCCTGCACGGCCTGGCCACCCTGACCCGGACCGGGCGGCTGCCGAGCGAGTTCACCGAGCAGCGGGTGGAGCTGCTGGTGGACCGGCTGGCCGTCGTCCCCGCGGGCGCCTGAGCCGCGGCTACGCGGGCGGCGGCGAGCAGGGCCCGGCGAGCGCGACCGCGACCAGGGCGCGCAGGGCCGGGGCGGTCTGGGTGAACGGCAGGGTGGACTCGTCCGCGAAGAGTTCGAGCAGCCAGCCGCCGGCCGGGTTGGTGCCGCCCGCGGCGGCCATCGCCCGGTAGCCGGAGACCACCATGACCGCCTCCTCGGCGGCGTCGTTGCCGGGGGCCCCGGCCCGGAGGGTGAAGGAGCCGCCGGTGACGGCCCGCGAGGTGAGCGGGTAGTGGCGCAGGTCGAAGACCGCGTCGGGGGCCTCGATCTGGGCCCGCTGGGTCTGGGCCCGGGCGGAGGCCGGACCGCCGGTCATCCGGTAGACCGCGTGCCGGGCGGTGCGCATCAGCGGGGAGCCGGGCGGCACGTAGGAGATCCACCAGCCGACGGCGTTCAGCAGCCGGGAGGCGGCCTCGGCGACCAGGGCGAGCCGTCCGAGGGTGTCGGCGGGGTGGGTCGGGCCGGCCTGGTCGAGGGCGCCGAGGACGGCGGCGAGCAGCTGCCCGGGGTCGGCGCTGTGCGCGGCGCCGCGGAAGCGCCGCCGGTCGCCGCCCGGCCGCCCGCCGGGGGCCCGGCGCTGCTGCGGGTCGGCGGCGTCGGCGAGCTGCACCGTCGGGTCGGGGGCGTAGGCGGGGCCGTGGCTGCGGCCGGCCACCACGGGGTGCGCGGCCCGGCCGGCCTTGGCCCGGTACTGGGCGGCGTCGGCGAGCCGGAACAGCCGGTCGGGGGTGGTGACCGGGCCGATCGAGTCGCCGGTGGAGGCGATGCCGCAGGCGACGCCCTCGCCGTCGGTCAACTCCAGGGCGCGGACGCAGAGTTCCTCGGCGACGGCGACCACCTCGTCGGCCGACTGGCCCTCCGCGAGCAGGCAGAACTCGTCGCCGCCGAGCCGGGCGGCCAGGCTGCCGGGGAGCTTGGCGGCGGACAGCGAGAGCTGGTGGGCGAAGCGTTCGAGCAGCCGGTCGCCCATCTCGTGGCCGAGCTGGTCGTTGACCCGCTTGAGCCCGTTGACGTCGCAGACCACCAGCGAGACCACCGCGCCGTCCCGGGTGTGGGCCTTGAGCGCCTCGTCGAGCCGGGCGTCGACGGCCCGGCGGTTGGCCAGGCCGGTGAGCGCGTCGGTGAAGGCGAGGCGGCGCAGGTCGGCGACCCGCTCGGTCTGGGCCAGGCCGGCCGAGACCTGGGCGGCCAGCAGGGTGGCGTACTCGGCGTCGGCGCCGGTGAAGACCGGCATGCCGATGCCGCGGGCCAGGTAGAGCTCGCCCCAGGCCTGGCCGTGCAGGACGATCGGCGCGACCAGGCAGCAGCCGCGGCCGCGCCGGCGCAGCCCGGCGGCCCGCTGGCGGCAGAACGCGCCGGAGCCGGGGTGGTCGTGGCCGGTGTGCGGGCCGCTGTCCTCGGCGGTCTGGACCCAGGCGCGGGGCAGCCGGCCGGTGGTCCAGTGCTCCTCCAGGTAGGTGACGATCTCCGGGAAGTCGGCCACCGGGTACGACTCGTCCTCGGGCAACTCCTGTTCGCCGGGCGAGAGTTCGCCGTGGTTGACGAGCACCCGCAGCCGCCCGGACTCGCGGTCCCAGACCGAGACGGCGGCCATCGTGGCGCCGAGCGCGGAGACGGCCCGGGCGGCGGCGGCCCGGACCGCCTCCAGCGGGGTCAGCGCGCCCGCCATGTCCTGGGCGAGTTCCACCACGGCCTGCAGCCGCAGGTCGGGCGCCGCCGCCTCGAACGAGGCCCGCTCGTCCATGGTCGCCTCACTCACCGTTGACCTCTCCCTACCCGTGGGGCACTTCTACCCAGACTAGGGGGGTATGCGCGGTTTGCGGCTGAAGGGCGGGAGTCAGTCGCCGGTGGGCACCCGGGTGAGCAGCCAGGGCTCGACCAGGCCGAGGCCGCGGACCGGGCGGCGCCACATCGGCTGGAGGTGGAAGCGGTGGCCGGGGGCGGGGGCGCTCTCGGGGAGGGTCGCGGTGCCGTGCTGGTCGAGCGCGGCGGCGAGTTCGCCGTCGACCAGGACGGCGTCCTTGGGGGCGATCGAGGTCAGCCGGGAGGCCAGGTTGACGGTGGTGCCGAAGACGTCGCCCATCCGGGAGGTGACGGTGCCGAAGGCCATGCCGACCCGCAGGGCGGGCATGTTGTCCTCCTTGGCGAGCGTCTCGACCAGGGAGAGGGCGATCTCGGCGACGGTGGCCGGGTCCTCGGAGACGAACAGGATCTCGTCGCCGAGGGTCTTGACCACCCGGCCGCCCTGGCCGGCGATCAGGTCGGAGCAGGTGTTCTCGAAGCCCTCGACGAGTTCGCCGAGTTCCTCCTCCTCCAGCCGGCGGGAGAGCCGGGTGAAGCCGACCAGGTCGGCGAAGGCGACGGCGAGCCGCCCGGAGGTGACCTCGTGGTCCTCGGCGGCGGCGACCACCCGGCCGGTGACGGCGGCCAGCTGGCGGCGCCAGACGTACACCAGGAACTGCTCCAGCTCGGGGAGCAGCAGTTCGACCAGCGGGTAGGCGACGTCGGAGCGGGTCATGCCGGGTTCGACGGGCTGGGTGAGGTTGTCGAGGAAGGTGTCCATCTGCCAGCCGGCCAGCCGGGCGGTGGTCTGGCCGGTGGAGCGGGCGACCTGGATCGCCATCGGCTCGCTGAGCAGCCCGGACTCGATCAGGCCGGCCAGCCGGCGCAGCGCGATCACGTCGTTGTCGGTGAGGGCGCGGGACTGGCCGATGTCGGGGAAGCCCATGGCGCGCCAGAACCGGGTGGCGAGGTCCATCGGGACTTCGGCGGCGCGCGCGGCCTGGTACGGGGTGTACTTGCGCGGCGCGTCGAGGATCAGCCGCTCCAGGTCGGTGGCGACGGTGGCCCCGTCGTCCGTCGCGCCGTTGCCGGAGCCCTCCGTGGCGCCGCCGTTGTCTGTCACCGGTCCGTCCCCGTGCGGCCTGCCGCACTTGTGTCTTGCCGTCTTCGAGGTGCGGGCACGCGACCACCGCGGGGGTAGTGGCGAGCCTCACACCGCTGCCAGGTGGAATGTTCGCACGGAATCGCGTAATCCGGGGCATCCGCCCGGCAGCCGGTCGGCCGGTCCCGCTGGGTGAGACCGGCGCGGCCGTCGCGGGGTCAGTCCTGCGGGCGGACGTGCACCACGTCCCCGGCGGCGACGGGGTGCCGGGCGCCGTCGGGGGTGCGCACCACCAGGCGGCCGTCGCCGTCCACCGCGACGGCCTCGCCGAGCAGTTCGCGCTCCCCGGGGAGCTGGACCCGCACCGGGCGGTTCAGCGTGGTGCAGCGGGCGGTGTAGGCGGGCAGCAGGCCGCTGGCGTGCGGGTCGCCGGCCGCGGCGGTCCACTCGCCGTACAGTTCGGCGAACTCGCGCAGCACGGCGCGCAGCAGGGTCGAGCGGTCGGTGGTCGCGGCGCCGGCCAGGGCGAGCGAGGTCGCGGTGGGGACGGGCAGTTCGTCGGCGCGCAGCGAGACGTTCAGGCCGAGGCCGGCCACCACGGCGCCGCCGGACAGTTCGGTGAGGATGCCGCCGAGCTTGCGCTCCTGCCCGTCGACGACGGCCTGCAGGTCGTTGGGCCACTTCAGGCCGGTGCGCACCTCGGCGATCCGGTCGAGGGCGGCGGAGACGGCGGTGCCGATCAGGATCGGCAGCCAGCCGTAGCGCTCCATCGGCACGCCCTGCGGGCGCAGCAGCACCGACAGGAACAGCCCGGAGCGCGGCGGGGCGTTCCAGCGGCGGTCGAGGCGGCCGCGACCGGCGTTCTGCGACTCGGCGACCAGCACCGCGCCCTCGGGCGCGCCGTCCTTGGCCCGGGCGGCGAGGTCGGCGTTGGTGGAGCCGGTCTCGGTCACCACATCGAGTGAGGTCCACAGGGCCCCGGGGCGCAGCAGGTCGAGCCGCAGGGCCCGTTCGTCCAGCGGGGGGCGCTCCAGGTCGGTCCACGGGGAGGGGCCGTCGTGGCCGAAGCCGCGCAGGCCGGAGCGGCGGGGACGGGGGCTGTCGGGAGTGGTCACCGGGCCAGCCTAGGCCGCCGCACGGACGCCGCACGCCGCATCATCGTCCCGCAGAACGGGCAGTGGGACGATGTGGCGATGGCCATAACCACGCGCGCGTCGGCGCTGGTTACGCTACTCAACGGTAGACCGCAGCGCCGCCCTGCCCGCAACCCTCACGCGCCGGGCCGGCGGCCGAGGACGCAGGGAGAGCCACCGGAATGACCCAGGCACCGCAGAACCCGCACACCACCGCCGGGAAGCTCGCCGACCTGCGCCGGCGGATCGACGAGGCGGTGCACTCCGGCTCGGCCGCGGCGGTCGAGAAGCAGCACGCCAAGGGCAAGCTGACGGCCCGTGAGCGGATCCTCGAACTGCTCGACGAGGACTCCTTCGTGGAGTTCGACGAGTTCGCCCGGCACCGCTCCACCAACTTCGGCCAGGAGAAGAACCGCCCGTACGGCGACGGCGTGGTCACCGGCTACGGCACCGTGGACGGCCGCCAGGTCGCGGTGTTCGCCCAGGACTTCACGGTGTTCGGCGGCTCGCTCGGCGAGGTGTTCGGCGAGAAGATCGTCAAGGTGATGGACTTCGCGCTGAAGACCGGCTGCCCGATGATCGGCATCAACGACTCCGGCGGCGCCCGGATCCAGGAGGGCGTGGTCTCGCTCGGCCTGTACGGCGAGATCTTCCGGCGCAACGTGCACGCCTCCGGGGTGATCCCGCAGATCTCGCTGATCATGGGCCCGTGCGCGGGCGGCGCGGTCTACTCCCCCGCCGTCACCGACTTCGTGGTGATGGCCGACCAGACCTCGCA
This sequence comes from Kitasatospora sp. NRRL B-11411, assembly GCF_000721345.1. Classification (NCBI taxonomy): domain Bacteria; kingdom Bacillati; phylum Actinomycetota; class Actinomycetes; order Kitasatosporales; family Streptomycetaceae; genus Kitasatospora; species Kitasatospora sp. NRRL B-11411. The sequence goes on from NZ_JOGH01000001.1 coordinate 27,761, forward strand.
CATGTTCATCACCGGCCCCGACGTGATCAAGACCGTCACCGGCGAGACGGTGGACATGGAGGAGCTGGGCGGCGCCCGGACCCACAACACCAAGTCCGGCAACGCGCACTACCTGGCCGCCGACGAGAAGGAGGCGATCGAGTACGTCAAGAGCCTGCTCTCGTACCTGCCCTCCAACAACCTCTCCGACCCGCCGGCCTACCCCGAGCAGGCGGACCTGTCGATCACCGACGAGGACCTCGAACTCGACGCCATCGTCCCGGACTCGGCGAACCAGCCGTACGACATCCGCCGGGTGATCGAGCACGTGCTGGACGACGGCGACTTCCTGGAGGTCCAGCCGCTGTACGCGGGCAACATCGTGGTCGGCTTCGGCCGGGTCGAGGGCCACCCGGTGGGCGTGGTCGGCAACCAGCCGATGGACCTGGCCGGCTGCCTGGACATCGCGGCCAGCGAGAAGGCCGCCCGCTTCGTGCGCACCTGCGACGCGTTCAACATCCCGGTGCTGACCTTCGTCGACGTGCCCGGCTTCCTGCCCGGCACCGGCCAGGAGTGGGACGGCATCATCCGGCGCGGCGCCAAGCTGATCTTCGCCTACGCGGAGGCCACCGTGCCGCTGATCACCGTCATCACCCGCAAGGCGTTCGGCGGCGCGTACGACGTGATGGGCTCCAAGCACCTGGGCGCGGACCTCAACCTGGCCTGGCCGACCGCCCAGATCGCCGTGATGGGCGCCCAGGGCGCGGTCAACATCCTGCACCGGCGGGAGATCGCCGCCGCCGAGGCCGAGGGCGTCGGCGAGGAGCGCCGCGCCGAACTGCTCGCCTCCTACGAGGACACCCTGCTCAACCCGTACCTGGCCGCCGAGCGCGGCTACGTGGACGCGGTGATCGCGCCCAGCGAGACCCGGCGGCACATCGTCCGCGGGCTGCGGGCGCTGCGCGGCAAGCGGGAGGCGCTGCCGCCGAAGAAGCACGGCAACATCCCGCTCTGACCCCTGAAGGGAGCTCCGCACCATGACGCCCATCCACGTGCTGCACGGGCAGCCGACCCCCGAGGAGCTGGCCACCGTCCTGGCGGTGGTCCAATCCCGGGCCGCCACGCGGGCCGCCGCCCCCGCGCGCGGCCCGGCCACCGCCTGGACCACCCGCACCCACCGCCCGCTGCCCGCCCCGGGCCCGCACGCCTGGCGCACCAGCCTCTGGCCGCGCTGACCCGGCGCCCCGGCGCGGCGGAGTGAGTACGGATACTCAGGCGCCGCGCCGGAAGGCCGTTGCAGGGTGGGGGTGTGCTCTGGTCAGACCCCCGCGACGAGCCGTCGCAAGAGGCTCGTGAAGTGCAGCTGAGGCTGCGGCGGACGGGGCTGGTGCTCGCACTGCTGGCCCTGGCGGGGGCGGCCCTGGTGCTGCTCTAGGCGCGGCTAGGCTTGGGGGCATGACCGCTCGTCGCCCGCTGGTTCTCGCGTCCGCCTCCCCCGCCCGTCTGGGCCTGTTGCGGCAGGCCGGCCTGGAGCCGCTGGTGCGGGTGAGCGGGGTGGACGAGGACGCGCTGAGTGCTCCGACGCCCGGCGAGCTGGCGCTGGTGCTGGCGGTGGCGAAGGCCGAGAAGGTGGCCGGGGAGCTGGCCGCGGAGCCGGGCGAGCCGCCGCTGGTGGTCGGGTGCGACTCGGTGCTGGAGCTGGACGGCGTCGCGCTGGGCAAGCCGGCCGACGCCGCGGAGGCGCTGGAGCGCTGGCGCTCGATGCGCGGCCGGGCGGGCGTGCTGCGCACCGGCCACTGCGTGATCGACACCGCGACCGGGCGGCGGGCGGCCGCGACCGCCTCGACCACCGTCCGGTTCGGGACGCCGGACGACGCCGAGGTCGCCGCGTACGTCGCCTCCGGCGAACCGCTGCACGTGGCCGGGGCGTTCACCCTGGACGGCCGTTCGGCACCGTTCGTGGAGGGGATCGACGGCGACCCCGGCAACGTGATCGGCCTGTCGCTGCCGCTGCTGCGCACCCTGCTCGCCGAGCTGGACGTGCGCATCACCGACCTGTGGGCCTGAGGCCCCGTCAGCCCGTCGCGGGGGCGTGCTTGGCCAGGTAGCCGAGCACGTCGGGCAGCGCGCCGTCCCGGAGCAGCGGGGCGCCGTGGTTGCCGCCGGGGTAGACCTTGAGCTGCTTGTCCTCGGCGACGGAGGCGTCGTACAGGGCCTTGGCGTTGGCGGCGAACGGGGAGTCGAGCTGTTCGGCGGCGAAGTAGGTGGGGGTCTTCACCACGGTGACCGCCAGGGCGGCGTTGAACAGCGGGTACGACTCGGGCGAGCTGAGCGAGACCACGGCCCTGACCGGCAGCGGGTTGTCGAGCTTGGCGGCGACCAGTGAGGCGGCGGCGCCCTTGGAGGCGCCGACCAGGGCGACCGCGCCGACGCCCTTGCCCTGGTAGTAGCGTTCGGCGGCCTTGATGCCCTCGGTGACGTCGCCGGAGCAGGTGAAGGCGAGCACCGCGTAGCCGGCCTTGGTGAACTGGTCGAGGACGGGCGCCCATTCGCAGAGCGAGCCGTCGGCCTGGTGCGAGAAGACCACGCCGACCTTGGCGTGTCCGGCGTCGGAGTCCCGGTAGTAGGCGTCCAGGTAGTTCCCGGCGGCGGTGCCGCCGTCGAGGGTGAAGGAGCCCTTGGCGGCCTGCTCCTGGGTGACGCAGCCGTAGGTGTTGGCGCTGGGCGCCGGGTCGGCCTTCGTACCTCCGCCGCCGGAGCAGGCGGTGAGCAGCAGGGCGGTCGCGGCCAGCGCGACGGGCAGTGCGGAACGCTTCACGTTTTCCCCCGTGAATCGTGCGGACGGTGCGTGGTGGCTGTGACGGTAGGGAGCGGCCCGATCGGGGTCAATGGTCTGAACCATTCCGTTATGGCCGGCCCGGAACCGGATCATCCCGCTCCGGTTTCCCGGTTGCGGAATCGGACAGAACCGGGCCCGCACATCTGTTGCAGAGTTCCACCCCCTCTCCAGCCGGGCGCCGTTAGGCTGACGCAGCCGGACCGGAAAGGGGCGACGAGGAGCCGAAGATGACCGATGGAGTGCTCAACGTCGTTCTGGGACTGGTCGCTTCGGCGATCAGCGCCGGGCTGGGCTGGCTGGCCCAGTCGCTGCGCCGGCGGCGCCGGCTGGAACGGGAGCGGGCGTTCTTCGGGCTGCCGGCCGGCGGCGAGGCGCTGCTGGTGGTCAACCGCCAGGCGTCGGCCACGGACGCCAAGAGCGTGGCCCGCGACGACGTGTACGCGCTGATGGAGCTGTCCGCGCTGGTGCGCGAGTGCGGCGCGCGGGCGACGCTGACCGGGCACGACGAGGTCCGGCAGGGGCTGGGCGACAAGACCGAGTTCTGCGTGGGCGGCCCGGTCGGCAACCGGCGGACGGCGGCCCACCTGGAGTCCTGGCTGCCGGGGGTGGCGTTCGTCGACCCGCCCGCGGAGGCCGGGCACCCGGTGCACACCCTGCTGGTCGGCACCCGGGAGTTCCGGTTCCTGACCTCCCGGGAGGAGCCCGGCCAGCGGGCCCACGTGCTGCTGGCCCGGGTGCACCTGCGCGAGGGCAGCCGGCCGGTGTTCCTGATCGCCGGGCAGACCGCGGTCTCCAACCACGCGGCCGCCCGCTACCTGGTCGCCCACCACCGGGAGCTGGCCCGCAAGCACGGCCGGGACGGCGCGTTCGCGGTGGTGCTCCGGGTGGTGAACGCCCGCGCGTACGGGCCGGACGTGGTCGAGTTCGAGGCCGACGTGACGGACGCGGCGGTCAGCCGTCCGGAACCGGCGGCGGTCTGAACCGACCCCGGTGTGGCGAAGGCCACCCCACCCCCGACCGGCGCTCCAGCGCTCCGGTGCACGATCGCCCAGGGCCCACTGCCTGCGACGCGCCGCCAACGGCCGCCACTGGCACGGGAGTACGGCAACCGAGCGTGTGAGCACGCTCACCACCAGGGACTACTCGCCGGTAGCGCCCTCCAATCCATAGACTCGACGAGGTTCGAGAAGGGAGCCACAGTGCGCAAGGTGCTCATCGCCAACCGCGGAGAAATCGCCGTCCGCGTCGCCCGGGCCTGCCGGGACGCGGGTATCGCCAGCGTCGCCGTGTACGCGGAGCCTGACCGGGACGCGCTGCACGTGCGGGCCGCCGACGAGGCGTACGCGCTGGGCGGCGACACCCCCGCCACCAGCTACCTGGACATCGCCAAGGTGCTCAAGGCCGCCGCCGACTCGGGAGCGGACGCGGTCCACCCCGGCTACGGTTTCCTCTCCGAGAACGCCGAGTTCGCGCAGGCCGTGCTCGACGCCGGCCTGACCTGGATCGGCCCGCCGCCGCAGGCCATCCGCGACCTGGGCGACAAGGTCACCGCCCGGCACGTCGCCCAGCGCGCCGGCGCCCCGCTGGTGGCCGGCACCGCCGACCCGGTCTCCGGCGCCGACGAGGTCGTCGCGTTCGCCGCCGAGCACGGCCTGCCGGTCGCCATCAAGGCGGCGTTCGGCGGCGGCGGCCGCGGCCTGAAGGTCGCCCGCACCCTGGAGGAGATCCCCGAGCTGTACGAGTCGGCGGTCCGCGAGGCGGTCGCCGCGTTCGGCCGCGGCGAGTGCTTCGTCGAGCAGTACCTCGACAAGCCGCGGCACGTGGAGACCCAGTGCCTGGCCGACCAGCACGGCAACGTGGTGGTCGTCTCCACCCGCGACTGCTCGCTGCAGCGCCGGCACCAGAAGCTGGTCGAGGAGGCGCCCGCGCCGTTCCTGACCGACGAGCAGAACGCCGAGCTGTACCGGGCGTCCAAGGCGATCCTGCGCGAGGCGGGCTACGTCGGCGCCGGCACCTGCGAGTTCCTGGTCTCCCAGGACGGCCTGATCTCCTTCCTGGAGGTCAACACCCGCCTGCAGGTCGAGCACCCTGTCTCCGAGGAGGTCGCCGGCCTCGACCTGGTCCGCGAGATGTTCCGGATCGCGGACGGCGAGGAGCTCGGCTACGACGACCCCGAGATCCGCGGCCACTCCTTCGAGTTCCGGATCAACGGCGAGGACCCGGGCCGCAACTTCCTGCCCGCGCCCGGCACCGTCACGCTGTTCGCCCCGCCGTCCGGCCCGGGCGTCCGGCTGGACGCCGGTGTGGAGTCCGGCTCGGTGATCGGCCCGGCCTGGGACTCCCTGCTGGCCAAGCTGATCGTCACCGGCGCCGACCGCAAGCAGGCCCTGCAGCGCGCCAAGCGCGCCCTGGAGGAGTTCAAGGTCGAGGGCATGGCCACCGCCATCCCGTTCCACCAGGCCGTGGTCACCGACCCCGCGTTCGCCCCCGAACTGACCGGCTCCACCGAGCCGTTCACGGTCTACACCCGGTGGATCGAGACCGAGTTCGAGAACACCATCCCGGCGTTCACCGGCGCGGGCGGCGACGGCGAGGAGCCCGAGGGCCGCGAGACCGTGGTGGTCGAGGTCGGCGGCAAGCGGATCGAGGTCTCGCTGCCGTCCTCGCTCGGCGTCGCCTCGGCCCCGGCGGCCGCCGCGGGCTCGGCGAAGGCCAAGCGCCGGGTGGGCGCGAAGAAGGCCGCCTCGGCGGTCTCCGGCGACACCCTGGCCTCGCCGATGCAGGGCACCATCGTGAAGGTCGCCGTCGAGGAGGGCCAGGTGGTCGCCGAGGGCGAGCTGATCGTGGTCCTGGAGGCGATGAAGATGGAGCAGCCGCTGAACGCCCACAAGGCGGGCACCGTGGTCGGCCTCAAGGCCGAGGTCGGCGCCTCCGTCTCCAGCGGCGCCGCGCTCTGCGAGATCAAGGACGTCTGAGGGTAGGACGCGCACGCCCCGGAAGGGCGGCGGGAGTCTCCGGACCCCGCCGCCCTTCGGCCTACCCGGCCGCGCCGACCGGGTCGGCCGCGCCCGCCGCGCCCAGCACCAACTCCTCGACGCCGCACAGGAACCCGGCCATCTGCGCCCGGTCCAGCAGCGCGCCGTCCGCCACCATCCGCAGCTCGACCGCGCCGGGCACCGCGACCACGTCCACCGCGACCGACACCCCGGGGCGGGCCGGGAACTCGTCCGGGAAGCTCAGCTCCCGCTCCCCCGCGCCGCCCGGCCCCGGCGCGTCGGCCATCAGCGCGGCCAGCGGGTCCCGGGTGTCGTTCCAGACCACCGAGTGGTCGGCCGGTTCGACGCCCGCGGCCCGCAGCCCGGCCAGTTCGGCGTCCAGCCGCGGCTTGTCGTAGCCGGCGTGCCGGTAGGCGGTGAGCGCCGGGCCGTGGGCGCGGCGGACGGTCTCGGCGAAGTCGTCGGCGAGCTCCGGGAGGTGGAACAGGCCCTCCTGGGCGAGCGTGGTGACGGCCTCGGCGGACCGCTCGGTGAACCGGTTGCCGACCACCACCTGGCAGAGGAACTCGCGCTGCCCGCCGAGCCGGCCCAGTGCGGTGGCGGCGGCGGCCAGCAGCACCGTGGCGTCGCCGGTGCGCAGCCGGGCGGCGGCCGCGGGGAGGGCGTCGGCCAGCGCCGGGGAGCGCAGCACCGCGTACGGGAAGGTCCGCGCCGGGTCGGGCGCGGCGGCCGGGCGGGGCAGCAGGGCCCGCGGGCCGGCGGCCAGCTTCTCCCGCCAGTGCCGGCGGGCGGCGGCGTCCCGGCGGCGGCCGCGCGGGCCGGCCTGCTCGGCGGCCTCGTCCAGCGGCTGGGCGAACTCCCGTTCGGCGCGCAGGTCCCGGGCGCTGCGCCCGGCGGCCAGCAGCATCAGGTCGCGGACGGCGCGGCGCATCCCCCAGCCGTCGGCGGCGGTGTGCGAGAGCACCAGGACGGTCTGCCGGACCAGGCCGTCGACCAGTACCAGGCCGAGCCGCACCGGCCACTCGCGGGCCGGGTCGAAGGGCTCCCGGGCGTACCGGTCGAGCAGTTCGGCGGCCGCGGCGGCGGCCCGCTCGGGGGTGTCCCGGTGCAGCAGCGCCACCGGGAGGGTGCCGTCGGCGTCGACCAGCTGGTGCAGTGCGCCGTCCTGCTCGACCAGCCGGGTGCGCAGCGCGTCGTGCAGGTGGAGCAGTTCGGTGCAGGCGCGGAGCACGGTGCCGGGCTCCGCGCCGGGGTCGACGGGGGCGGCCAGCCGCAGGTTGTAGCGGGGCGACTCGGCGCCGAGCCGGACCAGGGCGGTGTGGATGGCGCGCTGGCCCCAGGTCGCGGGGCCGCGGCCGCCGCGGGCCCGACGCACCGTCAATTCGGTTGTGCGGTCGAGTGTTTCGCTCGCTGCGTCCATGGGGGCAGACGCTACAAGCGGCTCGGCCGGGGCGGCCAGGGGTCGGCCGCGGGCGGGCCGGAACCGGTCAGTGCGGCGCCGCCGGGCGGGTCGGCCGCCCGCGCGGTCAGCGGATCCGTTCGGCGAGCCGGGCGGCGGGCGGCAGGGCGCCGTGCGGGGCGGGGCGGCGCTGGCCGGGCAGCGGGGCGCCGGGGGCCAGGCCGGGCTGCGGCGGGCCGGGGCGGCGGGCGGCCTGCTGGTGGGCGGCGCTCTCGGTGGCCAGGCCGAGCGAGGCCACCGAGACCTGCACCCCGCAGTCGGCGAGGGCGTGCTGCTCGCGGGAGGTGAGGTCCTCCAGCAGGGTGCGCTCGTCGGTGACCAGCCGGGTGATCGCCTCGGTGGCGACGGTCTGGAACATGCTGTCGGCGCCGAGCTTGGTGTGGTCGGCCAGCACGATCACCTCGTTGGCGGCCTGCACCAGGGCCCGGTCGACCGAGGCGGAGAGCATGTTGGCGGTGGACAGGCCGCGTTCGGCGGTCAGTCCGCTGCCGGAGATGAACGCCTTGGTGACCCGCAGCCCGGCCAGCGACTGCTCGGCGCCGCTGCCCACCAGGGCGTAGTTGGAGCCGCGCAGGGTGCCGCCGGTCATCACCACCTCGACCCGGTTGGCGTGCGCCAGCGCCTGGGCGACCAGCAGCGAGTTGGTGACCACGGTCAGCCCGGGCACCCGGGCCAGCCGGCGGGCCAGCTCCTGGGTGGTCGTCCCGGCGCCGACCACGATGGCGTCACCCTCCTCGACCAGGTCCGCGGCGAGGTCGGCGATGGCGCTCTTCTCGGCGGTGGCGAGGTGGGTCTTCTGCGGGTAGCCCGGATCACGGCTGAACCCGCCGGGCAGCACCGCGCCGCCGTGGCGGCGGTCGAGCAGCCCTTCGGACTCCAGCGCCCGGACGTCCCGGCGGACGGTGACTTCGGAGGTCTGGACGACGCGGGCCAGCTCACGGAGCGACACGGCTCCGTTGGCGCGCACCATCTCGAGGATCAACTGGCGACGTTCTGCTGCAAACACAGGACCGACGGTAACCCGAGTGACCGTCTGCTTTCAGGCGTTTGCACCTGGTAACGGGATTTGCTCACCTCGGGACGGCGCACGACCGTACAATGCGCGCTCCACCGGGCGGGTGAGCCGGGCAGCGTGCGCCCGGCTCGTTCCCGTACGTCCCGCGCGCCCCGGGGGTCCGGGGCCCGCGCGCCCCGCTAGGAGCCCGCGCCCTCGCGCTTGCGGATGTGCAGCTGGCGGGCCGCCTCGGCGGTCGAGCCGGACAGCGACGGGTACACCGTGAAGGCGCTGGCGACCTGCTCCACCGTCAGGTTGTTGTCGACGGCCAGCGAGATCGAGTGGATCAGCTCGGAGGCGCGCGGGGCGACCACCACGCCGCCGACCACGATGCCGGTGCCGGGGCGGGCGAACAGCTTCACGAAGCCGTCCCGGATGCCCTGCATCTTGGCCCGCGGGTTGCCGCGCAGCGGGAGCTTGACCTCGACGGCGTCCATCTTCCCGCAGGACACGTCGGCGTGGGTGTAGCCGACGGTGGCGATCTCCGGGTCGGTGAACACGTTGGACGCCACGGTCTTCAGGTTCAGCGGCTGCACCGCGTCGCCGAGCGCGTGGTACATGGCGATCCGGCCCTGCATGGCGGCCACCGAGGCCAGCATGAAGACGCCGGTGCAGTCGCCGGCCGCGTACACGCCGGGGGCGGAGGTGCGGGAGACCCGGTCCACCTTGATCTGGCCCCAGTCGTTGACCGCGACGCCGGCCTCCTCCAGGCCCAGCTCCTCGGTGTTGGGGAGCGAGCCGACCGCCATCAGGCAGTGCGTGCCGGTGATCACCTTGCCGTCGGCCAGCGTCACCTCGACCCGGTCGCCGACCCGCTTGGCGCTCTCGGCCCGGGAGCGGCTCATCACGTTCATGCCGCGGCGGCGGAACACGTCCTCCAGCACCTCGGCGGCGTCCGGGTCCTCGCCCGGGAGCACCCGGTCGCGCGAGGAGACCAGCGTGACGTTCGAGCCGAGCGCCTGGTAGGCGCCGGCGAACTCGGCGCCGGTGACGCCGGAGCCGACCACGATCAGCTCGCGCGGCAGCTCCTCCAGGTCGTACACCTGTGTCCAGGCCAGGATCCGCTCGCCGTCCGGCTGCGCGTCGGGCAGCTGGCGCGGGCGGACGCCGGTGGCGATCAGCACCGCGTCGGCGCGCACCGACTCGACGGCGCCGTCGGCGAGTTCGACCAGCACCTCGCGGGAGCCGTCGATCGCCTGGCCGCCGGTGCCGAGCCGGCCGCGGCCGCGCAGCACGGTGACCCCGGCCCGGGTGACGGCCTGGGTGATGTCGTGGGACTGGGCGATCGCCAGGCGCTTCACGCGCCGGTTGACCTTGCCGAGGTCGACGCCGACCACCCGGGCCGGGTCGGCCGGGTCCGGCGTGCCGTCCGCGACCAGGATGCCCAGCTCCTCGTAGGAGCTGTCGAAGCTGGTCATCACCTCGGCGGTGGCGATCAGCGTCTTGGACGGCACGCAGTCCGTCAGCACCGCCGATCCGCCCAGACCGTCGCGGTCGACGACGGTCACCTCCGCGCCGAGCTGGGCGGCCACGAGGGCCGCCTCGTATCCGCCTGGTCCGCCACCGATGATCACGATCCGAGTCACGTGCCCCATTGTCCCGCATGCCGGAACGGATTCCACGCCGGGGGCGTTGTTGTTGCCCGCCCGGCTAGCCGGTCTGCTGGATCGAGGCCGACACCAGCACCCCGCCGGACACCGTGTAGGTGCCCTCGTAGGTCTTCGTGCTGCCGTCGGTCTGGACCGCGTAGATCACCGCCCGCACCTGGTTCGAGCCGAAGGTGCTGGTGGTGCCCAGGTAGATGCTGGCGGTGGTGGCGTAGCCCTTCACCCAGCCGTTGTAGTCGCTGCCGCCGATGTTCTTGCCGCCGAGCGCCCAGGCCGCCGCGTAGTCGTGGTTGCTGATGTCCTCGTAGTACTGCTGCACCACGGCGATCGCGCTGGTGAGCGTCGGGTTGCCGCCGCCCTTCGCGGTGGTGACCGTGACGGTCGGGTTCGGCGTCGCGGTGACCGTCTGCGGCGTGACGGTGACCGTCGGGGTCGGCGTCGGCGTGACGGTGACGGTCGGGGTCGGCGTCGGGGTGACGGTGACGGTCGGGGTGGGCGCCGCGGTGACGGTCACCGGGCCCGGCGGGCTGGCACCCGCGCCGCCGCCCGAGCCGCCGCTGGAACCGCAGCCGACCGCGGCCGCGAGCAGCACCGCCGCCACGGCCGGTGCACCCGCCACTACCGGTAGTTGTCGCATCAGGACGCTCCCGTCCGGCGCGCACCCCGCCCCCGACCCGGCGGGTCCGCCCGCGGGATGAGACCTCCCTCCACCGTAGGCCCGCCCCGGACGCGCAGCCCGGCGGACCGCCCCGCTCCCGTAGGCTGGCGCCATGTCGCTCTACGCCGCCTACGCCACCAACCTCGACGCCCGGCAGATGTCCCGGCGCGCCCCGCACTCCCCGCTGCGCGGCACCGGCTGGCTGCCCGGCTGGCGGCTGACCTTCGGCGGCGAACAGCTCGGCTGGGAGGGCTCGCTGGCCACCGTGGTGGAGGACGAGAAGGAGCAGGTCTTCGTCTCGCTCTACGACGTGGCCCCGATGGACGAGGACGGCCTGGACCGCTGGGAGGGCGTGCAGCTCGGCATCTACCGCAAGGTGAAGCTGCGCGCGCAGACCCTGGACGGCGAGGTCGCGGTCTGGACGTACGTGCTCAACGACTACGAGGGCGGGCTGCCCGCCGCCCGCTACCTCGGCCTGATCGCGGACGCGGCGGAGAGCGCCGGCGCCCCCGACGACTACGTGCTGGACCTGCGCCGCCGGCCCTGCTGAGCCCGCGCCGCCTGCCCTGCCCTTGCCCTGCCGGGCCCGCGCACCGGTCCGGCCGGGCCTGTGCCTTCCGCCCGGCCGGGCGCTCCGGCCGGGGAGGAATGCTGTCGTTCCACGCAATCCGGGTAACGATCCGGCATGGCCTGGGCGTGCTGTCTACGCGCGTAGGCAGATTTGACCTATCCTCGACCGTGTGAACGCATCTCCTCAGACGGTCGTCTCCGCCGACCCCTACGCCGCCGCCCGGGCCGCTGCCGACCGGCTGCGCGAACTCACCGGCGCCGAGCGCCACGACGTCGCCCTGGTGATGGGCTCCGGCTGGGTGCCGGCCGCCGACGCCCTGGGCGAGACGCTGGCCGAGTTCCCGGTCACCGACCTGCCCGGCTTCCCCGCCCCCGCGGTGGCCGGCCACGCCGGCACCATCCGCTCGGTGCGGATCCCCGGCGGCGGCGAGCGCCGGGCCCTGGTCTTCCTCGGCCGCAACCACTACTACGAGGGCCACGGCGTGGCCACCGTGGTCCACGGCGTGCGCACCGCCGCCGCGGCCGGCTGCCGCACCGTGGTGCTCACCAACGGCTGCGGCGGCCTGCGCGAGGGCTGGGTCCCCGGCCAGCCCGTGCTGATCAGCGACCACATCAACCTGACCGCGGACTCCCCGATCGTCGGCGCCAACTTCGTCGACCTCACCGACCTGTACTCCAAGCGCCTGCGCACCCTGTGCCGCGAGGTCGACCCGTCCCTCGACGAGGCCGTCTACGTGCAGTTCCGCGGCCCGCACTACGAGACCCCGGCCGAGGTCAACATGGCCCGGGTGATCGGCGGCGAACTCGTCGGCATGTCCACCACCCTGGAGGCCATCGCCGCCCGCGAGGCCGGCGCCGAGGTGCTCGGCATCTCGCTGGTCACCAACCTGGCCGCCGGCATCACCGGCGAGCCCCTCAACCACGCCGAGGTCCTGGAAGCCGGCAAGGCCTCCGCCGAGCGGATGGGCGCCCTGCTGGCGAAGGTCCTGGAACGGATCTGACACCCCGGCAGGAGCCGGACTCCCGCCCCGCGCCGCCCGCCTGACGGAGAATCGGGCGATGTGGCGAGCAACAGCACGGGGCAGCGGGGCGGGAGCCGGACCGCCACGCCGGGGCCGGGGCCGGAGCAACGGCGGCCGGGCGAGCGGGCCGGAGGGCCGGACCCGAGGGCATCCAGGCCACCGGGTCCGGGGCAACGGCAACGGCACCCGGGCCTATGGCGCCGCGGCCGAGTCGCCGAGGCCCAGGGGCCGGAGCGCTCGGGACCGCGAAACCGGTTCCGCACGTCGGTCCGGGTCGTCGAACGCAGCGCGGAGCCGGGGCCGGAGGACCGGACCCGAGGCATCCGGGCCGCCGGAACCGAGCCCGGGGCAACGGCAACGGCACCCACCGCGGCCGAGTCGCCGGGGCCCCGGGGCCGGGGCCGGACCCAAGGCATCCAAGCCACCGGGGCCGGGGGCAACGCACCCGGGCCTACGGCGCCGCAGCCGGGCCGCCCGCCGAACCCGGCGGGCCCTCCTCCGGCGGGCGTCGGGACCCGGTCCGGCCCGCACCGCACCGCACCGCACGCGCCCGTCCCCGCTCCCGTCCCCACCCTCCACACCTCTCTTCCTCTTCCTCGTCCTCACACCTTTCGTCCTCTCGTCCTCCACACACAGGGAGCGGGCCGCATGCCGAAGGCACCCACCACCGACCTCCTCGACCGGGCCCGCGCCTGGCTGGCCGAGGACCCCGACCCGCAGACCCGCGCCGAGCTGACCGCGCTGCTGGCCGCCGCCGAGGGGCCGGAGGCCGAGGCCGAGGAGCGGATCGCCTGGTCCCGGCTGGCCGAGCGCTTCGCCGGGCGGCTGCAGTTCGGCACCGCCGGGCTGCGCGGCGAGCTGGGGGCCGGGCCGATGCGGATGAACCGCGCCGTGGTGATCCGGGCCGCCGCCGGCCTGGCCGCGTACGTGCGGAAGAACCCGGCGCTCGGCGACCTGGTGGTGATCGGCTACGACGCCCGCCACAAGTCGTACGACTTCGCCCTCGACACCGCCGCCGTGGTGGTGGGCGCCGGGCTGCGCGCCGCGCTGCTGCCCCGCGCGCTGCCCACGCCCGTGCTGGCGTACGCGATCCGGCACCTGGGCGCGGCGGCCGGCGTGGTGGTCACCGCCAGCCACAACCCGCCGCAGGACAACGGCTACAAGGTGTACCTGGGCGACGGTTCGCAGATCGTGCCGCCCGCGGACGCCGACATCGCCGCCGAGATCGACGCGCTGGGCGCGCTGGCCGACGTCCCGCGCGCCGAGAGCGGCTGGGAGGTGCTCGGCGACGACGTCCTCGCCGCCTACCTGGCCCGCGCCGCCGCCGTCCTCGACCCGGCCGGCCCGCGCGACCTGGCCACCGTCTACACCCCGCTGCACGGCGTCGGCCGCGACGTGCTGCTGGCCGCGTTCGCCGCGGCCGGGTTCCCGGCGCCGACCGTGGTCGCCGAACAGGCCGAGCCCGACCCGGACTTCCCCACCGTCGCGTTCCCCAATCCGGAGGAGCCCGGCGCGATGGACCTCGCCTTCGCCGCCGCCCGCGAAGCCCGCCCCGACCTGGTCATCGCCAACGACCCGGACGCCGACCGCTGCGCCGTCGCCGTCCCCGACCCCGCCGCCGACGGCGGCTGGCGGATGCTCCGCGGCGACGAGGTCGGCGCCCTGCTCGGCGCGGCCCTGGCCGCCAAGACCTCCGACGGCGTCTTCGCCACCACCATCGTCTCCTCCACCCTGCTCGGCAGGATCGCCGCCGCGGCCGGTCTGGGCTACGCCGAGACGCTCACCGGCTTCAAGTGGATCTCCCGCACCGAGGTCATCCGCTACGGCTACGAGGAGGCCCTCGGCTACTGCGTCGACCCGGACGGCGTCCGCGACAAGGACGGCATCACCGCCGCCCTCCAGATCGCCGAACTCGCCGCCGGCCTCAAGCGCGACGGCCGCACCCTCACCGACCTCCTGGACGACCTGGCCCTCGCCCACGGCCTGCACGCCACCGACCAGCTCTCGGTCCGGGTCGACGACCTCTCCGTCATCTCCGACGCGATGGCCGCCCTCCGCGACAAGCCCCCGGTCGAACTCGCCGGCCTCACCGTCACCCGCGCCGACGACCTGACCGCCGGCACCCCGGAGCTCCCCCCGACCGACGGCCTCCGGTACTTCCTCACCGGCCCGGCCGTCAGCTCCGCCCGCGTCGTCGTCCGCCCCTCCGGCACCGAGCCCAAGCTCAAGTGCTACCTGGAGGCCGTCCTCCCGGTCGCCTCCCGGGCCGACCTGCCGGCCGTCCGCGCCCAGGCCCGCGACCTGCTCGACGTCCTCAAGCAGGACTTCGCCACCGCCGCCGGCCTGACCTGACCCGATCCGATCTGACGCATCGTCAGCACACCTGCGGGGCCCGGACGTTCACGCGTCCGGGCCCTGCTGCGTGCGGTACGCGGCGGTCACGACGGCCAGCAGGCCCGGGAAGCGCTGCTCCAGGTCGGCGGCGCGCAGGGTGGTCAGGCGGCGGTTGGCCTCCTCGCGGTGGCGGATCAGGCCGGCCTCGCGCAGGACCTTGAAGTGGTGGCTGAGGGTGGAGGGCGCGACGTCCACCGGGAAGGTGCCGCAGGCGCGTTCGGGCTCCCGGCCGAGGGTCAGCACGATGGTCATCCGGGTCGGGTCGGAGAGCGCGTGCAGCACGTCCAGCAGGTCGATGTCGGCGGTGTCGGGGTAGTGGGGCGCCTCGCGGCGGCGGCTGGCTCGGGGCACGGGGGCACCTCTCCCTGCGATGTTCGACAGATCTCGAAATGGCGTGGTACTAATTTCGACGTTCGTAGAACATCGTAACTGCGACCGATCCGGACCGATCCAGGGGGACCACCATGCGCGCACTCGTCATGACCGAAGCCGGCGGCGCCGAGCACAGCCACGTCCTCGACCTCGAACCGCCGCGGCCCGGCCCCGGCCAGGTCAGCATCGAGGTCGCCTACGCCGGGCTCAACTTCGTCGACGTGATGGCCCGCCGCGGCGACGGCGGCTACACCGCCGACTGGCCGCACCACCCCGGCAAGGAGGTCGCCGGCACCGTCCTGGCCCTCGGCGAGGGCGTCACCCACCTCGCCGTCGGCACCCGGGTGGTCGCCGCCACCCGCGGCGGCGGTCTCGCCGAGGTCGCGGTCGCCGACGCGGAGCTGACCGTCCCGGTCCCGGACGGCGTCCCGCTGGAGGTCGCCGCCACCACGCCGCTCGGCCTGGCCACCGCGCTGCTGCTGCTCACCGACGCCGGGCGGTTCGCCCCCGGCGAGAGCGTGCTGGTCCACTCGGCGAGCGGCGGGATCGGCACCGCCGTCGCCCGCCTGCTGCCCCACCTCGGCGGCGGCCGCCTGCTCGGCACCGTCGGCCGTCCGGAGAAGGCCGGGGCCGCCCGCCGCCACGGCTACCACGCCGTGCACGCCCGGGGCGGCGACGACCTGGCCGCCGAGCTGCGCGCGGCCAACGGCGGCCGCGGCGTCGACCTGGTCCTCGACCCGCTGGGCACCACCGCGCTCGACCTCGACCTCGACCTGCTCGCCCCGGGCGGCCGGATCGTCCTGTTCGGCAACGCAAGCGGGGCCGAACCCGCGCCGCTGCCGCCGCTCCCCCGCCTGCTGGGGGCCAACGCCACCCTCACCGGCTTCAGCCACAACGGGCTGCTCACCCACGCCCCCGCGAAGGTGGCCGGCGCCGTCCGCCGCACCCTCGACCTGCTGGCGGCCGGCTCGCTGGACACCCCGCCGACGGTGCTGCCCGGCCTGGCCGCCGTCCCCGCCGCGCACGACCTGCTGGCCGCCGGGCGGGCCGAGGGCAAGTACGTCGTCGCGCTCGACCGCTGAGCGCCCCTCACCGGGGGCGCCCCCGGTCAGGTCGCCGCGATCACCGAGACCAGCGCGACCAGGCCCGCCAGGGTCGGGGCGATGATCCACCAGCACCAGGTGGCCTGCAGCTCGCCGGCCGCGGCGGGCTTGTGGGCGTTGCGCTCGGCCTGCTCCTGGAGGGCGGTGACCACGGCGTCGGACCAGGCCCGGGTGGGATCGAGCTGGTCCGGGCGGGGGGTCTTGCGGGCCGGCCGGGCCGGGAGGTTCGGGTCGCCCTCGGCCGCGGCCCGGGTGGCCCGGCGGGTGGCCTTCTTGCGCTGGCGGATCGAGACCGGGATCGCCCAGACCTGGAACTTGCGGCCGTCCGCGAAGAGCTCGACCGAGTACCCCGCCTTGAGCTGCTCGACCTTCCCCCAGGGCGCGACGATCGTGCGCAGCGGGTTGCGGACGACCAGCCGCCGGTCGTTGGCGCGCACCACGGGCCGCAGGGTGTAGGCGATCACCGGGAAGGCGAAGACGGGTGCGGCGGCGAGGGCGACCCACGGGGTGGCTCCGGTGCCGGACACGACGGCGTCGATGATCAGCCAGGCGGCGACGGCGAGCATCATGGCGCCCGCGATGACGCTGGGGACGGAGCGGTAGACGCGGTCGGCGTACACGGGCTCCTCGGCGGCGGAACCCTGGTGGGGTGTCCGGTCGGATTCGGTCATGCCGTCGATTCTGCCCCAGGGCCGCGGCCGTCCCCAATGGCGACCCGGGCACGGGACGGTCACGAATGACCGTCCCGCGGGCCGCCCGGTCAGGCGGTGCGGCGGCGCAGCGTGGCGGCGCCGAGGGCGAGCGCGAGCAGGGCGCTCCCGGCCACCACGGCGAGGTCGGCCAGGACCCGGCCGCCCACCCCGCCCTGCGCGGTGGTCCGGCCCATCGCGTCGACGGCGTACGAGAGCGGCAGGACGTCGGAGAGCCAGCGCAGCACGGGGGCCATCTCGGCGCGGGGCACGAACAGCCCGCAGAGCAGCAGTTGGGGCAGCAGGACGGCGGGCAGGAACTGGACGGCCTGGAACTCGGTGGCGGCGAACGCCGAGACCAGCAGGCCCAGCGCCATCCCGAGCAGCCCGTCGGCGACCGCGACGGCGAACAGCATCCAGGTCGGCCCGGCCACGTCGAGGCCGAGCACGCCGATGGTCAGGGCGGAGGCGAGGGCGGCCTGGACCAGGGCGACGGCGCCGAAGGCGAGCGCGTAGCCGAGCAGCAGGTCGGGCTTGCCGAGCGGCATGGTGAGCAGGCGTTCCAGGGTGCCGCCGGTGCGTTCGCGGAGCATGGCGACCGAGGTGACCAGGAACATCACCAGCAGCGGGAAGACGCCGAGCAGTTCGGGGCCGAGCCGGTCGAAGGTGCGGGGCTGCCCGTCGTACACGTACTTGAGCAGGACGAGCAGCAGGCAGGGCACCAGCAGCAGCATCGCCACGGTGCGCGGGTCGTGCCGCAGTTGGGCCAGCACCCGGCGGGCGGTGGCGAGGGTGCGGCGGGTCGCGGCGTTCACCGGTGGGCCTCCTGTCCGGTCCGCACGAGGGTGAGGAAGGCGCTCTCGACGTCGGCCGCGCCGGTGGCGGCGAGCAGCGCGGCGGGGGTGTCGTGGGCGAGCAGGCGGCCCTCGCGCATCAGCAGCAGCCGGTCGCAGCGGGTGGCCTCGTCCATCACGTGGCTGGAGACCAGCAGGGTGGCGCCGTCGGCGGCGAGCTGCCGGAACAGTTCCCAGAGCTCCTGCCGCAGCACCGGGTCGAGGCCGACGGTGGGTTCGTCCAGGACCAGCAGTTCGGGGTGTCCGAGCAGGGCGGCGGCGAGCGAGACCCGGGCCCGCTGGCCGCCGGAGAGCCGGGCGACGGGGGTGCGGCGGTGGGCGTCCAGCCCGACCTGGCCGATCGCCCGGGCGGCGGCGCCGGGCGGGGCGCCGAGGACGGCGGCGAAGTAGTCGAGGTTCTCGCCGACGGTGAGGTCCCCGTAGACCGAGGGGGCCTGGGTGACGTACCCGACCCGGTCGCGCAGCGCGGCGTCCCCGGCGGGCCGGCCGAGCACGGTGACGCTCCCGACGGCGGTCCGCTGCACGCCGACGACGCAGCGCAGCAGCGTGGTCTTGCCGCAGCCGCTGGGGCCCAGCAGGCCGGTGACGCTGCCCCGGCCGACCTCCAGGTCCAGGCCGGGCAGCACGGTGGCCGGGCCCCGGCGGACGACCAGTCCGGCGATCCGGATCGCGGGGCCGTCGGCCGGCCCCGCCGAAGAATTCATCATGTGATGAGTTTCTCGCCGCGCCCCGACCGCGTCAAGCGCCCGCACACCGGCTCCCCGTAGGTTCCCCGCGGGCTCCTCCGCCCGCGCCCCGGCCCGTCCCCGCCGCCCGCTCCCCCGGTCCGCCCGCCCCGCTTGACAGCCCCCGGATAACCGGTCCGGCCGGGACCGGCCGGTTCGGTACGATTGGCGGCGGCCGGGCGGCTGCCCTGACGGCCCCGCACCGGTCCTCTGACACCCACCCGCGGGCGCGTCGGCGCGCCCGCCGGAGAACAGGGAGCATCCAAGAGATGACTCGGCAGTTGATCACCAGCGCGCTTCCCTACATCAACGGGATCAAGCACCTGGGCAACATGGTCGGGTCGATGCTCCCGGCGGACGTCTACTCCCGGTACCTGCGCCAGCGCGGCCACGAGGTGCTGTACATCTGCGCCACCGACGAGCACGGCACCCCCGCCGAGCTGGCCGCCCAGGAGGCCGGGCTGCCGGTGGCCGAGTTCTGCGCCCGGGCGCACGAGCAGCAGAAGGCGATCTACGACGGCTTCCAGCTGTCCTTCGACTACTTCGGCCGCTCCTCCTCCCCGCAGAACCGGGAGATCACCCAGGAGATCGCCCGCGAGCTGCAGGCCAACGGCTTCATCGAGGAGCGGGCGATCCGCCAGGTCTACTCGATCGCGGACGGCCGCTTCCTGCCGGACCGCTACATCGTCGGCACCTGCCCGCACTGCGGCTACGACAAGGCCCGCGGCGACCAGTGCGAGAGCTGCACCCGGGTCCTCGACCCGACCGACCTGCTGGAGCCGCGCTCGGCGATCAGCGGCAGCTCGGAGCTGGAGGTCCGCGAGACCAAGCACCTGTTCCTGCTGCAGTCGAAGCTGACCGACGAGGTCGAGTCCTGGATCGCCGCCAACGGCGACAACTGGCCGGTGCTGGCCTCCTCGATCGCCCGCAAGTGGCTGACCGAGGGCCTGCAGGACCGCGCGATCACCCGCGACCTGGAGTGGGGCGTCCCCGTCCCGGCCGACACCTGGCCCGAACTGGCCGCCGAGGGCAAGGTCTTCTACGTCTGGTTCGACGCCCCGATCGAGT
This sequence comes from Kitasatospora sp. NRRL B-11411, assembly GCF_000721345.1. Taxonomy (NCBI): domain Bacteria; kingdom Bacillati; phylum Actinomycetota; class Actinomycetes; order Kitasatosporales; family Streptomycetaceae; genus Kitasatospora; species Kitasatospora sp. NRRL B-11411. Next base: position 47,150 of record NZ_JOGH01000001.1, read on the forward strand.
ACATCGGCGCCACCAAGGAGTGGGCGGACGCCACCGGCGGCGACTGGCGCTCCTGGTGGTACGAGGCGGACGACACCGTCCGGTACACCGAGTTCATGGCCAAGGACAACGTCCCGTTCCACACCGTGATGTTCCCGGCCACCATCCTCGGCTCGCGCAAGCCGTGGAAGAAGGTCGACTACGTCAAGGCGTTCAACTGGCTGACGTACTACGGCGGGAAGTTCTCCACCAGCCAGAAGCTCGGCATCTTCACCGACGTCGCGCTGGAGCTGCTGCCGGCCGACTACTGGCGCTACTACCTGATGGCGAACGCCCCGGAGTCCGACGACTCCAGCTTCACCTGGGACCTGTTCGCGGCGACCGTCAACAAGGACCTCGCCGACACCCTGGGCAACTTCGTCAACCGGGTGCTCTCCTTCAGCCGCAAGCGCTTCGGCGACGAGGTCCCGGCCGGCGCGGCGAACGGCGAGGCGGAGCTCGCCCTCGGCGCCCAGATCGCCGAGCTGCTCGCCGAGTACGAGGCCCAGCTCGACGCGCTGAACTTCCGCAAGGCCGCCCAGGCGCTGCGCGCGCTGTGGTCCGCGGGCAACGCGTACCTGGACGTCACCGCGCCGTGGACGCAGATCAAGACCGACCCGGAGGCGGCCGCGCGCACCCTGCGCACCGCGATCAACCTGATCCACCTCTACTCGGTGGTCTCCGAGCCGTTCATCCCGGCCGCGGCCAAGGCGATCCGGGAGTCCTTCGCGCTGGACGGCGACACCCGCACCTGGGTGTCGGCCGACGAGGCCCGGGAGCTGTCGCTCGTCCCGGCCGGCACCGGCTTCACCGTCCCGCCGGTGCTGTTCGCCAAGATCACCGACGAGGACCTGGCCGCCTGGACCGAGCGCTTCGGCGGCGGCGCCTGACGCCTCCTCAGCCCGTCAGGTACCCCTGGACGGTGCGGCCCAGCAGGGGGGCCAGCACCTCCGGGGGTGCCGAGGCGAGCGGCTCGACGGCGATCACGTAGCGGGCCACCGCCAGGCCGACGACCTGCGACATCACCAGTTCGACCCGCAGTTCCGGGTCCGGCAGGTCGAGCAGGCCGGCCACCCGGGCGACCAGTTCGGTCACCATGAAGTCGCGCATCAGCGCCGCGACCTCCTCGCTGGCGGCGGCCGTCCGCACCAGCGCCAGCAGCCGCTCGCGCACCGGCGGCTGCTCCCACAGCCCCAGCACGAAGCCCGCGACCCGCTCGCCGACCGTCGCCGGGTCGCCCGCGAACACGCTCTCCACCACCGTGCGCGGGTCGAGCGGGAACTCCAGCGCCGCCATGAACAGCCGGTCCTTGCTGCCGAAGTAGTGGTGCAGCAGCGCCGCGTCCACCCCCGCGGCCCGGGCGATCGCCCGCATGCTGGCCTTCTGGTAGCCGCGCGCCGCGAACTCCGTCCGGGCCGCCGCCAGCACCGCCCCCCGGGTGTCCCCGCCCCCGGGCCGCCGCCCCCGCGCCTTCGTACCGCCGCTCATCCCGCCATTGTCCCCGTCCCGGGGCCGGGCGCTCTCCGCTCCGGTGGGTGGGCACATTTCGGTCAGGACTCGAAACCGCCCCGCCCTACCGGCTTCCTACGCGCGTAGATATGCTGCTCTGGTGACTATGTCCACTCTTGCAGCCAACGCCCCCGGCGCCGCGGGCGGCGGTCTCGCGGACGTCGCGGCGTCCGAGGCCACCTTGCGCCGTTTCCTGCACGGCCTGCCCGGGGTCGATCAGGTCGGTCTGGAGTCGCGGGCGGCCACCCTCGGCACGCGGTCGATCAAGACCACCGCCAAGGCCTTCGCCATCGACCTCGCCATCTCGATGATCGACCTGACCACGCTGGAGGGCGCGGACACGGTCGGCAAGGTCCGCTCGCTGTGCGCGAAGGGCCTCAGCCCCGACCCGTCGGACCGCTCCACCCCGCGGGTCGCGGCGATCTGCGTGTACCCGGACATGGTGGCGACCGCGAAGGAGGCGCTGCGCGGCAGCGCCGTCCAGGTCGCCTCGGTGGCCACCGCGTTCCCCTCCGGCCGGGCCGGCCTGCCGGTCAAGCTGGCCGACACCGCGGAGGCGGTCGCCGCCGGGGCGGACGAGATCGACATGGTGATCGACCGGGGCGCGTTCCTCTCCGGCCGCTACCTGGAGGTGTTCGAGACGATCCGGGCCGTCAAGGCGGCCTGCGAGCGCCCCGACGGCACCTCGGCCCACCTCAAGGTGATCTTCGAGACCGGCGAGCTGCAGACGTACGACAACGTCCGCCGGGCGTCCTGGCTGGCGATGATCGCCGGCGCGGACTTCATCAAGACCTCCACCGGCAAGGTCGCCGTGAACGCGACCCCGCCGGTGACGCTGCTGATGCTGGAGGCGGTGCGCGACTTCCGCGCGGCGACCGGCGTGCAGATCGGCGTGAAGCCGGCCGGCGGCATCCGCACCACCAAGGACGCGATGAAGTACCTGGTGATGGTGAACGAGACCCTGGGCGACGACTGGCTGAGCCCGCACTGGTTCCGGTTCGGCGCCTCCAGCCTGCTGAACGACCTGCTGATGCAGCGCCAGAAGCTGAGCACCGGCCGGTACTCCGGTCCCGACTACGTGACGGTGGACTGAGGACGATGGCGAAGACCAAGAAGACCGAGACCCCGGCCGGGGACGCGCAGCGGCCCGCCCGCACGGGGAGCCTGTTCGCGTACGCCCCGGCCCCCGAGTCCCCCGCCGCCGCGGGCGAGATCGCCACGAGCTACGGCCACTTCATCGGCGGCGAGTTCGTCGACTCCTCCGGCTCGGAGGCGCTGAAGACCGTCAACCCGGCCACCGAGCAGGTGCTCGCCGAGTTCGCCCAGGGCACCGGGGAGGACGTGGACCGCGCGGTCGCGGCCGCCCGGAAGGCGTTCGCCGACTGGTCGGCGCTGCCGGGCAGCGAGCGCGCCAAGTACCTGTTCCGGATCGCCCGGATCATCCAGGAGCGCTCGCGCGAGCTGGCCGTCCTGGAGTCGATCGACAACGGCAAGCCGATCCGGGAGACCCGCGACGTCGACCTGCCGCTGGTCGCCGCGCACTTCTTCTACTACGCGGGCTGGGCCGACAAGCTCGACTACGCGGGCTGGGGCCCGGACCCGCGCCCGCTGGGCGTGGCCGCGCAGGTCATCCCGTGGAACTTCCCGCTGCTGATGCTGGCCTGGAAGGTCGCCCCGGCGCTGGCCACCGGCAACACGGTGGTCCTGAAGCCCGCCGAGACGACGCCGCTGACGGCTCTGCGCTTCGCCGAGATCTGCCGCCAGGCGGGCCTGCCGAAGGGCGTGGTGAACATCGTCACCGGCGACGGCCGCACCGGCGCCGCGCTGACCGCGCACCCGGACGTGAACAAGGTCGCCTTCACCGGCTCGACCCCGGTGGGCCGGGCGATCGCCAAGCAGCTGGCGGGCACCCGCAAGAAGCTGAGCCTGGAGCTGGGCGGCAAGGCCGCCAACATCGTCTTCGACGACGCGCCGCTGGACCAGGCGGTCGAGGGCATCGTCAACGGCATCTTCTTCAACCAGGGCCACGTGTGCTGCGCGGGCAGCCGCCTGCTGGTGCAGGAGTCGGTGCAGGACGAGCTGCTGGACGCGCTCAAGCGCCGGATGGGCACCCTGCGGGTCGGCGACCCGCTGGACAAGAACACCGACATCGGCGCGATCAACTCGGCCGAGCAGCTGGCCCGGATCACCGAGCTGGCCGCGGCGGGCGAGCAGGAGGGCGCCGAGCGCTGGGCCCCGGAGTGCGAACTCCCGGGCGCGGGCTACTGGTTCCGCCCGACCCTGTTCACCGGCGTCTCGCAGGCGCACCGGATCGCCCGCGAGGAGATCTTCGGCCCGGTGCTGTCCGTGCTGACCTTCCGCACCCCCGCCGAGGCGGTGGAGAAGGCCAACAACACCCCGTACGGCCTGTCCGCGGGCATCTGGACGGAGAAGGGCTCGCGCATCCTGTGGATGGCGAACCGGCTCCGGGCGGGCGTGGTGTGGGCGAACACCTTCAACAAGTTCGACCCGACCTCGCCGTTCGGCGGGTACAAGGAGTCCGGTTACGGCCGCGAGGGCGGTCGCCACGGCCTGGAGGCGTACCTCGATGTCTGAGACCACCGTCCGACTGGACGTCTTCAAGACCTACAAGCTGTACGTCGGCGGGAAGTTCCCGCGCTCGGAGAGCGGGCGGGTGTACGAGGTGACCGACAGCAAGGGCCAGTGGCTGGCGAACGCCCCGCTGGGCACCCGCAAGGACGCCCGGGACGCCGTGCTGGCGGCCCGCGCCGCGGTGAAGGGCTGGTCGGGCACCACCGCGTACAACCGCGGCCAGGTGCTGTACCGGGTGGCCGAGATGCTGCAGGGCCGCCGGGAGCAGTTCGCGGCCGAGGTGGCGGCGGCCGAGGGCGTGGGCGCGAAGAAGGCGGCGGCGCTGGTGGACGCGGCGATCGACCGCTGGGTCTGGTACGCGGGCTGGACCGACAAGGTCGCGCAGGTCGCGGGCGGCGCCAACCCGGTGGCGGGGCCGTTCTTCAACCTGTCCACCCCGGAGCCGACCGGCGTGGTCGGCGTCCTGGCGCCGCGGGCCGGCACCGGCTTCTCGCTGCTGGGCCTGGTGTCGGTGGTCGCCCCGGCGATCGCCACCGGCAACACCGTGGTGGTCGCGGCGGCCGAGCAGGCCCCGCTGCCCGCGCTGTCGCTGGGCGAGGTGCTGGCCACCTCGGACGTGCCGGGCGGCGTGGTCAACCTGCTCTCCGGCCGCACCGCGGACCTCGCCCCGACGCTGGCCTCGCACCAGGACGTCAACGCGCTCGACCTGGCCGGGGCGATCGACCCGGACGGGCCCGGCGCGGCGGCGGCGCTGGAGGCGTCGGCGGCGGATACATTGAAGCGAGTGGTCCGGCCGGCCGCCGACCCGTCCGCCGAGGACTGGACGGCCGCTCCCGGCACCGGGCGGCTCCTCTCCTTCCTGGAGACCAAGACGGTCTGGCACCCGATGGGCATCTAGCCCACCCGCCCGACCCCGCAGACCGGCCGTCCTCAGTGCCCTACCCCCCCCCGGGGCCCGGGCGGCCGTGACGGGCCCGCACTTCTCCCCCCCCCTGGTGCGGGCCCGTCCCCATGCCCGCGCACCCGCCCCGTTCGCAGGAGGGGCCGACCGGCGGGTTCCGAGCTGCCCCTGTGATGCCTCAGACTGGTTTCCCGTGAGTGACACCCCGCTGAACCGCCGCCCGATATCCCGCGTCATCCTGCTGTCGGGCCCCTCGGGGTCGGGGAAGTCCTCGCTGGCCGAGCGCAGCGGCCTCCCGGTGCTGCAGCTGGACGACTTCTACAAGGACGGCGACGACCCGTCCCTGCCGCAACTGCCCGACGACGGCGGGACGGACTGGGACTCCCCGCTCTCCTGGCACGCGGAACAGGCACTGGCCGCGATCCGGACCCTGGCCTTCGAGGGCCGGGCCGAGGTCCCGGTGTACTCGATCCCGGACAACGGCCGGGCCGGCAGCCACCTGCTGGAACTGGACGGCGCGGCCGGCTTCGTCGCCGAGGGCATCTTCGCCGCCGAACTGGTCCGCCGCTGCGCCGCCGAGGGCCTGCTCGGCGACGCCCTGTGCCTGCGCAACAAGCCGTCCACGACGGCCTGGCGGCGCTTCCGGCGGGACGTCCGGGAGGGCCGCAAGTCGGTCCCCTACCTGGTCCGCCGGGGCCTGCGCCTGATGCGGGCCGAACGCGGCATCGTGGCCCGGCAGGTCGAACTGGGCTCCTACGCCTGCTCCGGCGTGGAGGCGGGCCGCCGGATCGCCGCGGTGGCCCGGCAGCTGCCCGCCGAACTGGTCTGAGGGGGCGCGGGGCGATGGACGGACGCTGGTTGGTGGCGGGGCTGGGCAATCCGACCCGCCGGTACGCGGGAACGCGGCACAACGCGGGCTTCCTGGTGGCCGACCGGCTGGCCGAGCGGCACGGCGCCCGCTGGCGCGGCCTGACCACCCGCACCGCCTCGTTCGAGCTGGACGGCCGCACCGTGCTGCTGGCCGAACCGCAGTGGTCGATCAACCTGTCGGGCCGCCCGGTGGCCGCTCTGCTGCGCCGGCACGGCGTCCCGCTGGAACGGCTGCTGGTGGTGCAGGACGACCTGGACTTCCCGTTCGGCGCGGCCCGGTTGAAGCGCGGCGGCGGCCCGGGCGGGCACAACGGCGCCCGCTCGGTGCACGCGGCGCTGGGCACCGCGGACTACGCCCGGCTGCGGGTGGGCGTGGGGCGCCCGGCGAAGGGCGTGAAGGTGAGCGACTTCGTGGTGGAGCGCTTCTCGGACGAGGAGCGGGAGCGGATGCCGGAGCTGCTGGAGCGCTGCGCGGACGCCGTGGAGGCGTTCGTGCTGCGCGGCCTGAACCGCGCCCAGGACGTGCTGCACACCGCCGGCGCGCACTGAACCGGCGCACGGCGAACGGGCGGGGCCCCGGTGCCGTTTCCCCCGCACCGGGGCCCCGCCCGTTCCGTTCGGGTGCGGGACCTTCCCCCCGCGGCCGTCTCCCCCGAGCCGTCCGCCGTGTCCCGCGCCCTTCCCCCCACTGCCCGTCCCCCGACGGGAGTCCCGGTGTCGTCAGGCGACCAGCTCGCCGAAGGCGTGCACGGTGTCGCCGGAGCGGTTGAGCTGCTCGTCCTCGCGCATCCGGCGCAGCGCGCGCCAGATGGAGCTCTTCACGGTGCCGACGCTGATGCCGAGGATGTCGGCGATCTCCGGGTCGGTGCGGCCCTCGTAGTAGCGCAGCACGAGCATGGTGCGCTGGTTCTCGGGCAGCTTGGCGAGCGCCTGCCAGAGCACGGCGCGCAGTTCGGTGCCGCCCATCGCGTCGGTGTCGCCGGCGTGCTCGGGGAGTTCCTCGGTCGGGTACTCGTTGACCTTGCGGCGGCGCCAGGCGGAGATGTGCAGGTTGGTCATGGTGCGGCGGAGGTACCCGCCGACGGCGGCCTTGTCGGTGATCCGGCCCCAGGCGCGGTAGGTGGAGAAGAGGGCGCTCTGCAGCAGGTCCTCGGCCTCGTAGCGGTCGCCGGTGAGGTGGTAGGCGGTGGCGTACAGGGAGGCGCGGCGCTCGCGCACGTACGCGGTGAACTCGGCGATGTCGCGCGCCTCGTCCGTCGCGGCGGCCGGGTGCTCCCCCTGCGCGCCTCCCTGTTCGGCCTGCTCGCCCCGGAAGGTCTGCGGTGCGACCCGCAGCGTCCGGCCCGCGGCCAGGTTCCCCAACCGGCCGTGGGTGGTGTCCCCGCTCCTGGTCCCCACGACCGGGCGGCGGGTTCCGGCGTTGTGCGCGCACCCCCGTACGAGCACGTTGCCGGCGTTCTCCTCCTCGTGCCGCGTCCGGTTGGTGCCGAGGACGGCGGAACGCGGCCCGGCGTTTCGGGTCGTCAGCGTTGCGGTCATCGGGCACCCCCATGGTCGGTACGAGCGGTTCTGCGCCGCTGCGGTTCCGGGCGGTGGCCCGGCTCCGTTCTGCGGCGACGAGGAAAATCCTGCCGTCCGCGCGTCATGGCGGTGTCCGTCGACTGTCACAGGGCTGTCACAAGGAGGGGCGGTCCGTGACGGTCCCGGGCTCCTCGGATGCGGACGCCGGAGCGGGGCGGTCCGGTTCCCGGTGCGCCGGGAGTCACCCGGGTGGGTGCTTCCGGTGGCCGGGTGGGACACAATGACCCCCGTGTCTTTCCTGCTTCTGATCGAGGACGACGACGCCATTCGCACCGGCCTCGAGCTCGCCCTCACCCGCCAGGGTCACCGGGTGGCCGCCGCCGCGTCCGGCGAGGACGGTCTGCGCCTGTTCAAGGAGCAGCGCCCGGACCTGATCGTGCTGGACGTGATGCTGCCCGGCATCGACGGCTTCGAGGTCTGCCGGCGCATCCGCCGCACCGACCAGCTGCCGATCATCCTGCTGACCGCCCGTTCCGACGACATCGACGTGGTGGTCGGCCTCGAGTCCGGCGCCGACGACTACGTGGTCAAGCCGGTGCAGCCCCGGGTGCTGGACGCCCGGATCCGCGCGGTGCTGCGCCGCGGCGAGCGGGAGAGCTCGGACTCGGCGGCGTACGGCGGCCTGGTGATCGACCGTTCGGCGATGACCGTCACCAAGGACGGCCAGGACCTCCAGCTGACCCCGACCGAGCTGCGGCTGCTGCTGGAGCTGAGCCGCCGCCCCGGGCAGGCGCTCTCCCGCCAGCAGCTGCTGCGGCTGGTGTGGGAGCACGACTACCTGGGCGACTCCCGGCTGGTGGACGCCTGCGTGCAGCGGCTGCGGGCGAAGGTCGAGGACGTGCCGTCCGCGCCGACGCTGATCCGCACCGTCCGCGGGGTCGGCTACCGTCTCGACCCGCCCGCGTGACCCTTCTCCCCCTCCGACTGGTGAGCCTTTTTTGACCGACCATCAGACCGCGCCGCGCCGCGCCCGTTCGGCGTCCTGGCGGCGGCTCAGTTCACTGCGGGTCCGGCTGATAGCGGTGTTCGCCGCGGTCGCGCTGGTCACCGCCGTCTCCGCGTCCGGCATCGCCTACTGGCTGAACCGCGACGCGGTGCTCAAGCGTGCCCAGGACACCGCGCTGAACGACTTCCGGGGTTCGCTGACCCGCAACGTCTCGCTGCTGCCGCTGCACCCGACCTGCCAGGACCTGCGGATGCTGGCCGTCCAGGTGGCCAGTTCCGGGCTGGCGTACGACGTGGTGGTGGTCGACGACTCGGTGCCGGGCTGCACGGCGTCCTCCGACCCGATCGGCTTCTCGCTGCGGCAGGTGCCGGCCGCGCTGGTCACCGCGGTGAACAAGCCGCGCGAGACCGGCCCCGGCAACCCGTACGAGTACCACCTGTACTGGCAGCGGGTGAACCTGGCCGGGCCGTACGTGGTCGGCGGGACGAAGGTGGTGCCGGGCGGGCCGACCGCCTACATGTTCAAGTCGCTGCAGAACGAGCGGGCCGACCTGAACACCCTGGGCGTCTCGCTGGCGATCGCCACCCTGCTGGCGCTGGTCGGCTCGGCGCTGCTCGCCCAGGCCGCCTCGGCGACCGTGCTGCGGCCGGTGCGCCGGCTCGGGGACGCCGCCCGGCGGCTCGGCGAGGGCGAGCTGGACACCCGGCTCGACGTCGAGGGCAACGACGAACTCGCCGAGCTGGCAAGGACGTTCAACCGCACCGCGGAGTCGCTCTCGGAGCAGGTCGCGGAGCTGAGCGCGCGCGAGGCGCAGTCCCGCCGGTTCGTCGCCGACATGTCGCACGAGCTGCGCACCCCGCTGACCGCGATGACCGCCGTCACCGACATCCTGGAGGACGAGGCCGACGCCCTCGACCCGATGATCGAGCCGGCCGTGCGGATCGTGGTCTCCGAGACCCGCCGGCTGTCCGGCCTGGTGGAGAACCTGATGGAGGTGACCCGGTTCGACGCGGGCACCGCCAAGCTGGTCGCCGACGAGGTCGACATGGCCGACCTGATCATGTCCTGCATCGACGGCCGGGCCTGGTACGACGCGGTCGAACTGGACGCCCCGCGCGGCATCCTGGCCGTGGTCGACCCGCGCCGCCTGGACGTGGTGTTCGCCAACCTGATCGGCAACGCGCTCAAGCACGGCGGCTCCCCGGTGAAGGTGAGGGTCCGCCAGGACGACGAGGCGCACACCGTCGTCGTCTCGGTCTCCGACGGCGGCCCCGGCATCCCGGAGGACGTGCTGCCGCACGTCTTCGACCGCTTCTACAAGGCCGACAAGGGCCGGGCCCGCTCCGAGGGCAGCGGCCTGGGCCTGTCCATCGCCGAGGCCAACGCCCGGATCCACGGCGGCGACATCACCGCCGCCAACAACCCGGACGGCGTCGGCGCGGTCTTCACCCTCACCCTGCCGCTCACCCAGCCGCCCGCCCCCGGGCCGGAGGACCGCCGATGACCCCCCGTCCCCGTCCCCGTCCCGCCCGCCGGGCCCACCGGTCCCGCGCGCTGGCCGTGCTGGCCGGCGGCCTGCTCGCCCCCGCGCTGCTGGCCGGCTGCGGCATCCGCCCCACCGAGGTGCCGGTGGACGCCGGCGCCCCGGCCAGCCGCACCGCCTGCCCGGGCGAGGTGCTGGTCCCGATGGCGCCCGAGAGCGCCTCCCCGTCCGCCGTCCCCGCGCCCGGCCCCTCCCCGGCGGCCGGCCGGACCCCGGCCCCGGCGCCGCCGGCCACCCCCAGCAGTGCGTTCGTCGCCCCGTCCGCCAGCACCTGCCCCTGAGCCGGGGGCGACGGGGGTGCGGAAGACCACAGGACCCGGCGGGGTCGCCGGACGGCCGCGGGGAACCGGGCCGGACGGAACCTGCGTCCCCCGCAGTGTGCACACCACCGCACCCCGCGACCCCGCGACCGCCGACCACCGCCCGACCCGCCGACCGACGGCCGGGCGGGCCGGTGCCGGAGCGGCGGCGCCGTACCGGTCGCGGACGGCGGCCCGGCTGCTGCTCGGCCTGCACCTGCTGCTGCTCGGCTGGCTGAGCCTGCGGCCCGTCCCGGTCGCCTGGACCAGCCCGCCCAACCTCAGCCCGTTCTCCTCGGTCCACCAGGCGCTGTCCCTCGGCCCGGCCGCCGCCGTCCGCCAACTCGGCTCCGGCATGCTGCCGTTGGCCCCGATCGGGGTGCTGCTGCCGCTCGCCGTGGGCTCCCCCCGCCGCTCCTGGCTGCTGTCCTTCCTGCGCACCACCGGCGCGGCCGCACTGCTCGGCACCGCCCTGGAGATCCTGGAGGGCTGGGCCCCCGGCCACGTCCTGGACGTGGACGACGTCCTGCTCGGCATCGCGGGCGCGGCCCTGGCCCACCTGCTGCTGATGCCCCCGCTGCGCGCCCTGGACCGCCGCCGCTCCACCGCCGGCTGGATCGAGGCCGCCGAGACCGCCGAGACCGCAGGGGTGGCCGAAGCCGCCGAGGGCACCCCGGCACCGGCCGCCGGCCGCACCGAGGACCGGAACCGGACGCTCCCCCGCCCGGCCCTGCAGGTGCTCGGCCCCCCGGCCGCGCCGCGGGGCTGAGCACCGGACGGATCAGCCCGCGGCCTTCTTCAGACTGTCCACGTCGACGACCTGGTCGGCCGCCGGGGCGGTCGCCGGCACCGGCTTGTCGAAGTCGCTGAACCGCATGCTGCCGCTCTCGCCGCCGTCGACCGAGAGCAGGTAGGCCTCGCCCTGGTCGGCGATGGCGACCTCCATCTGCTTGCCGCTCTCCTCGCCCCCCACGGTGAGGACGACCGCGTCGACCCCGCCGACCTTCTTGGTGCTGTTCTTGGTCCCGCTGTTGTCCGGCGTGCCGTCCTCGTTCAGGCCGGCCTTCTTCATCAGGCCCAGCGGCATGTCGCAGAACTGGTCGAAGCGGCCGGCCATGGTGGCGGACTTCGTGGAGGTCAGCCACTTGCCGGAGATCAGGTTGGCGACCGAGGTGTTGGCGCCCGGGACGACCACCTTGATGAACTCGGCGTCCGGCTTGAGCCACACCTTCCCGCCGATGCGCAGGATCTCCGCCTTGCCCTTGCCCTTGATGCCGATGGTGCCGGCGCAGTTGCCGGTGGAGTCGGCGGCGACGTCACCGCTGATGTCGCCCTCCGACTCCTGCACCTGGAAGGCGGCCTTGACGCTCTTGAGCTTCCCGTTGGCGGCCCGCATCTTCGTCATGATCTGCTCGACCGACAGCCCCTCCAGGCCACCGCCCGCCGCGGGCTTCGAGGCGGCGGCACCGGCGGAGCCGGAGGCGGCGGGCGCGGAGTCGCCCTTCTTGGTCGCGTCGGGACCACAGGCCGTCAGGCCGGTGACACCGAGGACGGAGAGCACGGTGACGGCCAGCAGCCGGTTCGCACGCATCAGAGTCTGTTCCCGTTTCCTATGACGATCGGATGCGCGAGTCTTCCAGCGACCGGAAACGACCCTTGCCTTACCTCCCACTTATTTACTACCCCATTACCTTCGATGACCCGTCGCACAAACTCAGGGTGTCCCCGGAGCCGACCCCGAGTCCGGCGTCCTCCCGCCCGGGGACCGCACCAGGGTCCGGATCGGCTTCGCGGCTGACGCGAAAGGCCAGGTCACGGCGGCAGGATGGAGTCATCGCCCGGTCGGACGGACCGCACCGGGCCCACCCCCACGGAGGAGAAGATGAGCACCCTCGCCCGCCCCCGCCACCGTCGCGTCATCGCCGGCGTCTGCGCCGGGATCGCCCAGCGCTTCGGGCTGGACCCGTGGACGGTCCGGATCATCTTCCTGGTGTCCTGCCTGCTGCCCGGCCCGCAGTTCCTGGTCTACCTGGCGCTGTGGCTGCTGCTCCCCCAGGGGCCGTGACCCGGCCCGCGCCGCCCGGCCCGCGCCGCCCGGGCCCGCCGCCCGGGCCCGCCGTCGAGCCCGGCGCTCCGGCACGCACGACAGGGGCCGTTCCCCCCAGCGGGAACGGCCCCTGTCGTGCGTCCGCGTCCGGTGCGTCAGCCGCCCAGGCCCGGCAGGCTGGGCAGGCCCGGGGCGCCGCCGCCGGTCGGGGAGAGGCTGCTCAGGGTGCCGACCACGCCGCCGACCGGGGTCTTGGCCAGGCCCTGGCCGCCGGGGACGGAGTCCAGGCCGCCGACCCGGTTGGCCGCCGCGGCGGGCGCGGACGGCGCCGGGGCGCCCTGCATCTGGTCGGCGCCGCCCGGGCCGGTCTGCTCGGCGACCGGCGGGGCCTGCTCGGCGGCGGGGGCGTGGGCCGGGGCGCCGGCGGCCGGGTTGAGGGTGCCGGTGACCGTGCCGAGCTGGTCGCCGCCGGGGAGCTTGCTCACCGCGCCGGTGGCCGCACCGGTCACGCCGGGGTTGGTGAGCGCGCCGGTCGGCAGTCCGAGGCCGCCGGGGGCGGCCGGCGCGGCGGCGGCGGAGCCCGCGGCGACGGCGGCGAAGGCGACGCCGAGCGCGGCGGTGCCGGCGACCTTGAGAGTGGCCTGCTTCATGTGTGCGTCCTCAGTCCTGGTCGGGCCGGTGCACCGGCGGACGCCCGGAGTCGGGGACGTCGCCGTCACACCGAGTCAGCAGTGACCGGCCCACCGTAGTGAGAAGTCCCCGCGCCCTCCAAAGCCCGACCACTCCGGAGAGTGATAAGTCCGACCATCTCCCTGGACGCCGGAGCCGCCCCGGTCCGCTAGCCGCGCGGGCCGAACAGCCACTCCGCCTTCAGCTCGGCGTACCCGGGCTTGATCACGTCGCTGATCATCGCCAGCCGCTCGTCGAACGGCAGGAACGCCGACTTCATCGCGTTGACGGTGAACCACTCCAGGTCCGCCAGGGTGTACCCGAACGCCTCCACCAGGTGCGCGAACTCGCGGCTCATCGAGGTGCCGCTCATCAGCCGGTTGTCGGTGTTGACGGTGACCCGGAACTTCAGCCGGGCCAGCAGCCCGAGCGGGTGCTCGGCGTACGAGGAGGCCGCGCCGGTCTGCAGGTTGGAGGTCGGGCACATCTCCAGCGGGATCCGCTTGTCCCGGACGTACGCGGCCAGCCGGCCCAGCTCGACCCGGCCGTCCGCACCGACGGTGATGTCGTCCACGATCCGCACCCCGTGGCCGAGCCGGTCCGCGCCGCAGCACTGCAGCGCCTCCCAGATCGACGGCAGGCCGAACGCCTCGCCCGCGTGGATGGTGAAGTGGTTGTTCTCGCCCTTGAGGTAGTCGAACGCCGCCTGGTGCCGGGTCGGCGGGTGGCCCGCCTCGGCGCCCGCGATGTCGAACCCGACCACGCCGCGGTCCCGGTGCCGGTTGGCCAGCTCGGCGATCTCCTGCGAACGGGCGGCGTGCCGCATCGCGGTCAGCAGCGTCCCGACCCGGATCCGGTGCCCGCGGGCCCGGGCGTTGGCCTCGCCCAGCCGGAAGCCCTCGTTGACGGCCTCCACCACCTCGTCCAGGCTCAGTCCGGCCTCCAGGTGCTGCTCCGGCGCGTACCGCACCTCGGCGTACACCACCCCGTCGGCGGCCAGGTCCTCCGCGCAGTCCGCCGCGACCCGCACCAGCGCGGCCCGGGTCTGCATCACCGCGCAGGTGTGCGCGAAGGTCTCCAGGTACCGCTCCAGCGACCCGGAGTCGGCCGCCTCCCGGAACCACTCCCCGAGCTCCTTCGGGTCCGTGGTCGGCAGCCCCCGGTAGCCGCAGTCGGCGGCCAGTTCGACGATCGTCTCCGGCCGCAGCCCGCCGTCCAGGTGGTCGTGCAGCAGCACCTTCGGTGCCCGGACGATCTGCTCGGGGGTGGGAACGCGCGGGGCCGTGGTGCCCGCGATTGCACTGATCTGCTTCTCCATTGCCGGAGCATAGCCCCTACGCGCGTAGATTGCCTATCGCCACGCCACCCCGACCGAACCGGGACACCCGTCGGCCCACCCCCGCGGAGGAGCCTCTCAGTCGTGCGCCAGGATGCTCCCCCGGCGCGAGAGCACGAAGTCGCGGAAGGCCGCCGCCGGCGGCGTGAGCGGGCGGTTCGCGTGCCAGGCGAGGCCGATGGCGCGGCGGGTACGGGGGGCGGTGACCTCCAGTTCGACGACGCCGGGGCGGGGGACCAGCGCGGGCGGGAGCAGCGCGACGCCGAGGCCGGCCGCGACCAGGCCGCGCAGGGTCTCGACCTCCTCGCCCTCGAAGGCGATCCGCGGGGTGAACCCGGCCTCCGCGCAGAAGCCCTCCATGATGTGGCGCAGCCCGTACCCCTCCTCGACCGTCACCCAGCTCTCCCGCGCGACCTCGGCGAGCCGGATCCGGCGGCGGGCCGCGAGGCGGTGGTCGGCGGGGACGGTGAGGAAGAGCCGCTGCTCGTCCAGCGGCCGGGCGGTCAGGCCGGGTTCGTCCGGGAGCGGGGAGACCAGGCACAGGTCGAGCTCCCCGGCCCGCAGGCGCTCCAGCATCGCGGCCACGTAGTCCTGGACCAGTTGGAAGCGCACCCGCGGGTGCCCGGCCCGGAAGCCGCGCAGCAGGGCGGGGACGGCATCCGTGCCCATGGTGTGCAGGAAGCCGAAGGCGACCCGCCCGGCCGCCGGGTCGGCCTCCGCCCGGGCCGCCTCGACGCCGCGCTCGACCTCGGCGAGGGCCCGCTCCACGGCGTCCAGCAGGATCCGGCCGGAGCGGGTGAGCCGGACGGTGCGGCCCTGCCGGGCGAGCAGGCCGACGCCCAGGTCGGCCTCCAGCCGGGCGATGGCGCGCGACAGGGTGGGCTGCGGCCTGCCGAGCAGCTGGGCGGCCTGGGTGACGTGCTCCAGCCGGGCGACCGCCGCGAACTCCGCCAACTGCGGTGCGAGCAGGGTCACATCGGCGTCCGGGCCGAGTTCGGCGAGGCGGGCGGACCCGGAGCTGCTCTCATGCGTCATGGCATCAATGCTCTCCCATTCATGCATTGGACGCATCAAGCAGCCCGGGCCTAGCGTCGGCACCATGCAGCCCGCCAGTACCGAGGCGTCCGCGCCCGCCCCCACCAGCACCCCCGCCGACCTGCGCCTGCGCCCCGGCAGCCGGGACTTCCGCCGCGCCAACCTCGCCCTGTTCGCGGCGGGAGTGGCCACCTTCGTCCTGCTGTACTCGACCCAGGGCCTGCTGCCGATCCTCTCCGCCGACCTCGGCCTGACACCCGGTCAGGCCAGCTGGACGGCCTCCGCCTCCACCCTCGGACTCGCCCTCGCCCTGCTCCCGGCCAGCGCCCTGTCCGACCGCTACGGGCGCACCGCCGTGATGACGGCCTCCACCCTGGCCGCCGCGCTGCTCGCCGTGGCCCTGCCGTTCGCCCCGGACCTCACCACCCTGGTGGTGCTGCGCGCGGTGCAGGGCGCGGCCCTGGCCGGCCTGCCCGCCACCGCGATGGCCTACCTCGCCGAAGAGGTGCACCCGTCGGCGCTGGCCTCCGCGATGGGGCTGTACGTGGCGGGCAACTCGATCGGCGGGATGGGCGGCCGGCTGGTCTCCGGCTGGGCCGCGGCCGCCTGGGGCTGGCGCTGGGGGCTGGCGGTCTCGGCCGCCCTGGCGCTGCTCGCCGCGCTCGCCTTCCGCGCTCTGGTCCCGCGCGCCCGGCACTTCCGCCGCGCCCCCGTCGACGCCCGGGCCCTGGCCGCCACCGTCACCGCGCACCTGCGCAACCCGCTGCTGCTGCGGCTGTACGCGCTGGGCATGCTCTTCATGGCCGTCTTCGGCGCGGTCTACAACACGGTCGGCTACCGGCTGACCGCCGCCCCCTTCCACCTCCCGGAGTCGGTGGCCGCCTCGATCTTCGTGGTCTACCTGGTCGGCACCGCGTCCTCCGCCTCCGCGGGCCGGCTGACCGCCCGCTGCGGCCGCCGCGGCACCCTCTACCTGGCGATCGGCACCACCACCGCCGGCCTGCTGCTCTCCCTCGTCGGCTCCCTGCTCTGCGCGGTCCTCGGCCTGGTCCTGATCACCGCCGGCTTCTTCGCCGGCCACGCCACCGCCTCCTCCGCCGTCGGCCGCACCGCCACCACCGGCCGCGCCCAGGCCTCCGCCCTCTACCTGATCGCCTACTACCTGGGCAACAGCCTCGGCGGCACCCTCGGCGCCGACGCCTACCACTCCACCGGCTGGTCCGGCACCGCCACCGTCGCCCTCACCGCCATGGCCTGCGCGGCCGGCGTCACCCTCTACGCCACCCACCGCGCCCACGCCACCCGCCGCGCGGGGGCCGCTACCGTGCGGGCATGACCGACGAATACCGAGCACTGCGGGCACTGGCCGACCTGGTGCCCGCGGTGCCGGACCTGCGGGCTCCGGAGATCGCCGAGGGCACGGTTCACCTCGCGCTCCTGCCGGGCCCCAGGCACGGCGCCGCCGTCGAGCTGGTCCGGCGTCAACTGGCCGCCCAGCCGGCGGCCCCCGGACGGGTGGTCCCGGCCGCGCCCCTGGAAGCCCCGTCCCTGGGCCTCCTGCGCCGTCCCGACCTCGCGGTCCTCCCGGCCCCGGTCGCCCGCCCGCTCCTGGTCGTGGAGGTCGTCGCCCCGCACTTCCTGGAGTTCGACCACCGGACCAGGGCCCGTGACTACGCCGCCATGGGCATCCCGACCTACCTGCTCGTCGACCCCCGCACGGGCACCGGCATCGTGCACGACGAACCGAACTACACCCGCCGCACCGACTTCGCCTTCGGCGACGTGATCACCGTCGGCCCCTGGACCCTCGACACCGGCGTCCTGCGCACCTAATCCGGCTAGCAGGACGCCGGTGCACCGCTAGCCGATCCGGTCCAGCACGATCGGCGCCGGGGTGAACGCCGTGCCGGCGGGGGCGACGGTGACGGCGCCCTCCAGGGACTCCAGGGCGTAGGGGAAGCGCTCGGGGGTGTCGGTGTGCAGGGTGAGCAGGGGCTGGCCGGCGGTCACCGGGTCGCCCGGCTTGGCGTGGAGTTCGACGCCGGCGCCGGCCTGGACCGGGTCCTCCTTGCGGGCGCGGCCGGCGCCGAGGCGCCAGGCGGCGACGCCGACGGCGTAGGCGTCGAGGGCGGTGAGGACGCCGGTGGCGGGGGCGGGGACGACGTGGGTCTCGCGGGCGACCGGGAGGGGGGCGTCGGGGTCGCCGCCCTGGGCGGCGATCATGCGGCGCCAGTGGTCCATGGCGGTGCCGTCGCGCAGGGCGTCGGCCGGGTCCTTGCCGTGGACGCCCGCGGCGGCGAGCATCTCGCGGGCGAGGGCGAGGGTGAGTTCGACGACGTCGGCGGGGCCGCCGCCGGCCAGCACCTCGACCGACTCGCGGACTTCGAGCGCGTTGCCGGCGGTGAGCCCGAGCGGGGTGGACATGTCGGTGAGCAGGGCGACCGTGGCGACCCCGGCGGAGCTGCCCAACCCGACCATGGTGCGGGCGAGTTCGCGGGCGTCGTCGAGGTTCTTCATGAAGGCGCCGGAGCCGACCTTGACGTCCAGGACGAGGGCGCCGGTGCCTTCGGCGATCTTCTTGGACATGATCGAGGAGGCGATCAGCGGGATGGCCTCGACGGTGCCGGTGACGTCGCGCAGGGCGTAGAGCTTCTTGTCGGCGGGGGCGAGCCCGTCGCCGGCGGCGCAGATGACGGCGCCGCAGCCGCGCAGCACGTCGAGCATCTCCTCGTTGGAGAGCAGGGCGCGCCAGCCGGGGATGGACTCCAGCTTGTCGAGGGTGCCGCCGGTGTGGCCGAGGCCGCGGCCGGAGAGCTGCGGGACGGCGGCGCCGCAGGCGGCGACCAGCGGGGCGAGCGGGAGGGTGATCTTGTCGCCGACGCCGCCGGTGGAGTGCTTGTCGGCGGTGGGGACGCCGAGCGAGGAGAAGTCCATCCGCTCGCCGGAGCGGATCATCGCGTCGGTCCAGCGGCTGATCTCCCGGGCCGTCATGCCGTTCAGCAGGATGGCCATGGCCAGGGCGGACATCTGCTCGTCGGCGACCTCGCCGCGGGTGTAGGCGTCGATGACCCAGTCGATCTGGGGGTCGGTCAGTTCGCCCCGGTCGCGCTTGGCCCGGATGACGGAGATGGCGTCCATACACGTGCTCCAGAAGAGGTGGCCGTAAGAGGTGAAATGCGTAGAGTGCCGCGGGATGTCCCCCGCGACACTCTACGCGCGTAACCAGGCAAACAGCTACAACTTGTCCGGCCCGAACGCGTCCGGCAGCACCTCGCTCATCGGCCGCACCCCGGAGGGCAGTTCGACCAGCAGGTCGGGCCCGCCGTGCTCGTACAGCAGCTGCCGGCAGCGCCCGCACGGCATCAGCAGCTCGCCGCCGCCGTCCACGCAGGTGAAGGCGACCAGCCGGCCGCCGCCGGAGGCGTGCAGCGCGGAGACCAGCCCGCACTCGGCGCACAGGCCGAGGCCGTACGAGGCGTTCTCCACGTTGCAGCCGACCACCGTGCGGCCGTCCTCGACCAGGGCCGCGGCCCCGACCGGGTACTTGCTGTAGGGCGCGTACGCGTGCCGCATCGCGGCCCGGGCGGCCTCCCGCAGCGCCTCCCAGTCGACGTCCCCGACCTCGACGGCCGCCGTCACTTGGCCTGCCCCTTGCGGTAGACCTGGCCGTCGGCCTTGGGCATCCGCAGCCGCTGCGAGGCCAGCGCGAGCACCACCAGGGTGATGACGTACGGGGTGGCGACGATCAGCGGGCGCTGCACCTGGTCGGTGCAGGCGTACCAGGTGGCGGTGCCGCCCGCGACGACCAGGCTGATCACGCCGGCGGTGAGCTTGCGGCGGTAGAACTGCCAGAGCGCGAGCAGCGCCATCGCGATGGCGACCACCAGCAGCAGCACGTGCACCGAGTCGGCGTCGCGCAGCTGGAGGCTGTCGGTGAAGCCGAACAGGCCCGCGCCGGCGGCCAGGCCGCCCGGCATCCAGTTGCCGAAGATCATCGCGGCCAGGCCGATGAAGCCGCGGCCCTGGGTCTGGCCGTCCCGGTAGAAGTGCGCGGCGACCAGCGACAGGTAGGCGCCGCCGAGGCCCGCGAAGGCGCCGGAGGCGACCACCGCGAGGTACTTGTACTTGTAGACGTTGACGCCCAGCGACTCGGCGGCGGTCGGGTTCTCGCCGCAGGAGCGCAGCCGCAGGCCGAACACGGTGCGCCAGAGCAGGAAGTAGCTGGCGACCAGCAGCGCGGCGGCGATCAGGGTGACCACCGACAGGTCGGTGACCAGGCCGCGGACGATGCCCGCCACGTCGGAGACCAGGAACCAGTGGTGCTGCTCGATGCCGTCCAGCCAGCTCGACAGGCCGGGGAAGGTGAAGGTGGGCAGCGCGTCGGCGGGCGGCGACTGGTTGGCACCGGCGCCGTCGGCCACGTAGTCCTTGTAGTAGATCCGGTTGACGTAGGCGCAGATGCCGGGGATCAGCAGGTTGATGCCGACGCCGGAGACGATGTGGTCGACGCCGAAGGTGACGGTGACCAGCGCGTGCAGCAGGCCGCCGAGCGCGCCGCCCGCCATGCCGGCCAGCAGGCCGACCCACGGGTTGACCAGGAAGCCGCCCCAGGCACCGCAGAAGGTGCCGGCCACCATCATGCCTTCGAGGCCGATGTTGACCACGCCCGCGCGCTCCGCCCAGAGGCCGCCGAGGCCGGCCATGGCGATCGGGACGGCGGAGGCCAGCGCGGCGGTGATCTGGCCGGAGGAGGTCAGGCCGTGGTTGCCGGTGGCGGCGCCGACGGCGGCGAACAGCACCAGGGCGAGCGCGATCAGCAGCAGCACCACCGGCCAGGTGAGCTTGGCCCGCTTCGCGGGGGCGGCCGGCGTCTTGGGCTTGTCGGCGACTGCGGTGCTCATGCCGCGACCTCCTTCTGGGCGGCCGCGGCAGCCTGCGCGGCGAGCTCGGCGCCGACCTTCTGCTGCTGGCGCTTGAGGCCGTAGCGGCGCACCAGTTCGTAGGCCACGACGACGCAGATGACGATGGTGCCCTGGATCACCGGGATGATCTCGGCCGGGTAGTCGCCCCGGGTGGGCAGCTGGGCGCCGGAGGCGTCCAGGAAGGCGAACAGCAGCGCCGAGAACGCGATGCCGATCGGGGTGTTGCGGCCGAGCAGCGCCACCGAGATGCCGATGAAGCCGAGGCCGCTCTGCACGTTCTGCCCGAAGTACGGGGTGTTCTGCATGAGTTCGGGCAGGCCGACCAGGCCGGCCAGCGCGCCGGAGACCACGATCGAGGTGATCACCATGCGTTTGACGTTGACGCCGGAGGCGCCCGCGGCGCTCTCCGAGCGGCCGGTGGCGCGCAGGTCGAAGCCGAACCGGGTGCGGTTCAGGGTGAAGTGGAAGACCACGCCGACCAGCACCGCGATCACCAGGAAGCCCCACAGGGTGCCGCCCTGGGTCTCGAACGAGAAGAACCGGCTGGACTCGGAGATCTTGCCGGTCTGGATCGAGTTGGTGGTCCCGCTGGTCTTCGGCGCGAGCACGCCCGGCACCAGCAGCACGCCGATCAGCGCGACGGCGATGGCGTTCAGCATGATGGTCGAGATGACCTCGCTGACGCCCCGGTAGACCTTCAGCAGGCCGGCGATCGACGCCCACAGGCCGCCGACGCACATGGCGACCACCAGCAGCAGCGGGATCTGCACGAAGGCCGGCAGGTCGATCTGGCTGCCCACGTACGCGGCGAACAGCATGGCCAGCTTGTACTGGCCCTCGATGCCGATGTTGAACAGGTTCATCCGGAACCCGAACGCGGCGGCGGCCGCGGCCAGGTAGTACACGATGGCCTTGTTCAGGGTGGCGACCTGGCCGTCGGACGCGGTGCCGTAGTTCCACATGATGGAGAACGCGTCGAACGGGTCGCGGCCGGAGACCGCCAGCAGGGTGCCGGCGATGATCAGCGACAGCAGCACGGCCAGCACGGGGGCGGCCAGCGCGAGGCCGATCCGCTCCAGGTCGACGCGCTCGCGCAGCGACCGCTTGGCCGCGGGTGCGGCCGGGGGGTTGGGACTGGTCATGTGGTTACTCCCCCGCCTGCTCGTCGTCGGCGGTGTCGGTGGGCGGGGTCGCCTCGGCGGCGGCCTCGGTGGCCTCGGCCGCGAGGGCCTGCGCCTCGGCGACGGCCTCCGGGTCGGACTCGATGTGGCCGGTGGCGGCGCCGGTCATCGCGCTGCCCAGGTCCTCGGCGGTGACGGTGGCCGGGTCGGCGTCGGCGACCAGGCGGCCGCGGTAGATCACCCGGATGGTGTCGGACAGGCCGATCAGCTCGTCCAGGTCGGCGGAGATCAGCAGCACCGCGAGGCCGTCGCGCTGGGCGGAGCGGATCTGCTCCCAGATCTGGGCCTGCGCGCCGACGTCCACGCCGCGGGTGGGGTGGGCGGCGATCAGCAGCTTCGGGGAGTGGCTCATCTCCCGGCCGATGATCAGCTTCTGCTGGTTGCCGCCGGACAGCGAGGCCGCGGTGACCTCGATGCCGGGGGTGCGGACGTCGTACTCCTCGACGATCCGCTGGGTGTCGGCGCGGGCGCCGACCAGGTCGAGCAGCACGCCCTTGGAGTTGGGCCGCTCGGTGACGTGGCCGAGGATCCGGTTCTCCCACAGCGGGGCTTCCAGCAGCAGGCCGTGCCGGTGCCGGTCCTCGGGGATGTAGCCGATGCCGGCCTCGCGGCGGGCCCGGGTCAGGGTGCGGGTCAGGTCGGCGCCGTCCAGCACGACGGTGCCGGCGTCCAGCGGCAGCATGCCCATGATGGCCTCGACCAGTTCGGCCTGGCCGTTGCCCTCGACGCCGGCGATGCCGAGGATCTCGCCCTTGCGGATCCGCAGCGAGACGTCGTCCAGGACGACCCGCTCGACGCCCTCGGCGTCCGGCTTGGCGATCCGCAGGCCCTCGACCCGGAGCATCTCGGTGTCGGTGACGGTGGACTCGCGGCTCTCCGGGGAGGGCAGTTCGGCGCCGACCATCAGCTCGGCGAGCTGGCGGGCGGTCACCTCGCGCGGGTCGGCGTCGCCGACGGTGGTGCCGCGGCGGATCACGCTGATCGCGTCGGCCACCGAGAGCACCTCGTGCAGCTTGTGCGAGATGAAGATGACGGTGACGCCCTCGGCCTTGAGCTCGCGCAGGTTGTCGAACAGCGCGTCGACCTCCTGCGGGACGAGGACCGCGGTCGGCTCGTCCAGGATCAGGATCCGGGCGCCGCGGTAGAGCACCTTGAGGATCTCGACGCGCTGCCGGTCGGCCACGCCCAGGTCCTCGACCAGCGCGTCCGGCTTGACGCCCAGGCCGTACTGGTCGGAGAGCTCGCGGATCCGGGCCTTGGCCCTGGCGCCGATGCCGTACAGGCTCTCGCCGCCCAGGACGATGTTCTCCCAGACGGTGAAGTTGTCGGCCAGCATGAAGTGCTGGTGGACCATCCCGATGCCGCGCGCGATGGCGTCCGCGGGGGTGGAGAACTCCACCCGCTCGCCGTCGATGGCGATGGTGCCCTCGTCCGGCTTCTGCATCCCGTAGAGGATCTTCATCAGGGTGGACTTGCCCGCGCCGTTCTCGCCCATCAGCGCGTGGACGGTGCCCCGCTGCACGGTGATGTCGATGTCGTGGTTGGCCACCACGCCGGGGAAGCGCTTGGTGATGCCGCGCAGTTCGACGGCAGGTGTCGCCGTCCCCGCGCGGGGGGTGCCGTCCGTCGGGACGGAGTCGGAGGGGGTGATGGCGATCTCCTGCTGGTCGTCGGGCGCTTCGTCGCGCTGAGGGCTCAGGGGGAAACCCGGGAGGAGCCGCGCCGCGGGGCCGGGGCGTGGTGCGGCGGTGGGGACGGAACCGGCAGGGGCCCGGGCGGGCGCGCCTGGGCGCATCCGTCCGGGCCCCTGCCGTGCGATCCGGTGGGCCCGCCGGTCCGCCGCCGGGTGGGGGCGGGGTGCGGCGGGGCCGCTGCCGTCCTTACGGGGCGGTCGGGACCGTGGTCTGGCCGCTGGTGATCTGCTGGGTGGCGGCGTCGAGCTTCGCCTTGAGGTCGTCGATGTAGCCGCCGGTGACGGCCAGCGAGACGCCGCCCTCCTTGAGGTCGAAGTTCTTCACGCCGGTCAGCACGTTGCCGTCCTTGGCCGACTTGATGTAGGTGAACACCGCGGTGTCCACGTTCTTGACCATCGAGGTGAGGATGTGGGTCTTGTACTTCTCCAGGGCCGGCTGCTTGGCCTGGTCGGAGTCGACGCCGATGGCCCACTTGTCGTTCTTCTCGCCGGCGGCGGTGGAGACGGCCTCGATCGCGCCGGTGCCGGAGGAGCCGGCCGCCGAGTAGATGACGTCGGCGCCCTTGTCGAGCTGGCCCTGGGCGGCCTGCTTGCCCTTGCCCGGGTCGGCGAAGCCGGAGGTGTCCGGCGGGGTGCTCAGGTAGGTGACCTCGATGGTGATGCCGGAGTTCACCGACTTGGCGCCCGCGGTGTAGCCGGCCTCGAACTTCTTGATCAGCTCGGACTGCACGCCGCCGATGAAGCCGATGTGGTTGGTCTTCGACTTGCTGGCCGCGGCCACGCCGGCCAGGTAGGAGCCCTGCTCCTCGGAGAAGGTCAGCGAGGTGACGTTCTTCGGCTGGTCGGCCGCCGCGGAGTCGATGATGGCGAAGTTGACGTTCGGGTTCTCCGCCGCGACCTTGTCCACCGCGTCCTGGTAGGCGAAGCCGACCGCGATGATCGGGTTGAAGCCGCTGGTCACCAGGGACTTGAGCCGCTGCTCGCGGTCGCTCTCGGACTCGCCGGACTTGGCCTCGGCCTCGTTCACGGTGGCGCCCAGCTCGTTCTTGGCCTTGTCCAGGCCGCGCGCGGCGGAGTCGTTGAAGGACTGGTCGCCGCGGCCGCCGATGTCGTAGGCCATGCCGACCTTGAAACCGGAGGCCCCGGCACCGGCCGAGGACTTGTCGTCGGTGCTCTTTGCGCCGCAGGCGGCGAGCGAGGCGATGCCCAGGGAACCCGAGAGCACGACCGCGGCGAGCTTGAGTGAACGGCGCAAGGGAGTTTCTCCTTCTCACACACCCGGTTGGCGTGGTCGAGCGCCACCGTAACGCGCGTAGAACACGGTTGTGTTACGGCCTGCGGAGGCATCCGGGTTGTTATCAAAATGTGGTCGTACGCCCAGGCAAATCCGGACATAGCCGCACACACGGTCAACCCGATGTTCATTACCGGCTGGTATCGGGCCACCACGGTACGCCCCCTCCCGGGGACCGAGAAGGTGCCGCGCCGAAGTGCGGGGAGCCCGGGGCCGCGGCCCCGGGCTCCCCGCGCGCGCGAACGGGTCAGATCCGGGCGTGCTCCAGCGCCAGCGCGGCGAACAGTTCGACGCCGATGCCGATCGCCCGCTCGTCCGCGTCGAAGTCGCCCTGGTGGAGGTCGCGCGGGCCCTTCTCGTCCGGGCCGCGCACCCCGAGCCGGGCCAGCGCGCCGGGGGCGTGCTCCAGGTACCAGGAGAAGTCCTCGCCGCCCAGGCTCTGCTCGGTGGGCTCGACCACCGGGCCGCCGCCGTCGGCGAACCGGGCGTTCATCGCGGTCTCCAACTGGTCGATCGACGCGGCCTCGTTGACCACCGGCGGGACGCCCCGGTGGTAGTCCAGCGTCCACTTGGCGCGGTGCGTCTCGGCCAGGTGCGCGACCAGTTCCTCCAGCACCTCCGGCGCCTCCCGCCAGCCGGCCAGCTCCAGGCAGCGGACGGTGCCCTCCAGTTCGGCGTGCTGCGGGATCACGTTCGGCGCGGAGCCGGACGCGATCCGCCCCCACACCAGCGAGACGCCCCAGCGCGGGTCCATCCGGCGGGAGAGCCCGGCGGGCAGTTCGGCGGCCAGCTTGGCCACCGCGGTGACCAGGTCGGTGGTCAGGTGCGGGCGGGCGGTGTGCCCGCCCGGGCCGTCCAGCGCGATCCGCACCTTGTCGCAGGCCGAGGTGATCGCCCCGGTCTTCAGCCCGATCCGGCCGACCGGCACCTTGGGGTCGCAGTGCACGGCGAAGATCCGCCCCACCCCCTCCATCCCGCCGGCCGCGACGACGTCCAGCGCGCCGCCGGGCATCATCTCCTCGGCGGGCTGGAAGATCAGCCGCACCGGGCGGGCCAGCTCCC
The DNA here is from genome assembly GCF_000721345.1 of Kitasatospora sp. NRRL B-11411. NCBI lineage: Bacteria > Bacillati > Actinomycetota > Actinomycetes > Kitasatosporales > Streptomycetaceae > Kitasatospora > Kitasatospora sp. NRRL B-11411. The sequence continues at coordinate 72,648 of NZ_JOGH01000001.1, forward strand.
CGGCGGCCAGCGCCTCGGCCAGCACCAGGCCGGTGCCGAGCACCACCGCGGTGTGCACGTCGTGGCCGCAGGCGTGCGCCCGGCCGGGGAGCGTGGAGCGGTACGGCACGTCCTGCTTGGCGTCGTCGATCGGCAGCGCGTCGATGTCCGCGCGGAACGCCAGCAGCGGGGTGCCCGGCGCGGTGCCCGGCGGGACGAGGTCCACCAGCAGCCCGGTGCCGCCCGGCAGCACCCGCGGCTCCAGCCCGGCGGCGACCAGCCGCTCGCGCAGCAGCCGGGTGGTGCGGAACTCCTGGCGGCCGAGCTCGGGGTGCCGGTGGAGGTCACGGCGCAGCTCGATCAACTCGTCCCGGTACGACGCCACCCGGGCGCGCAGGTCGGCGGGCGGGCGGGCGGCGGTGACGGTGGCGGCGGCTGCCGGCTGGGGATCGTTCACCTTGACAAGAGTAGGCCGACGGTGGGGTTTTGGCCCGGGTTCCGGAGAACTGATCACCGGATGGGTGCATAGCGGCCGCTGGGGTGGGTAGGACACTTCGTTTCGCCGCCCTTCGTTCCGACCCCCCTGCCCCTGTGCAACGACCCGCACCGGCGATCGGACACGGCGGCTGCTCCGTGCGGACCCCGGAGCGCCCCCGGTCAAACGTTTCCCCCCGATCGAGTCATGCGGGGGTAAAGCTTTCGGACCTGCTCTTGAGTGGCGTACATCAGTCCGAATAGACAGCTTCCGCACAGTCAACTCCGGTGCCGCGGTGGGGGGTCTTCCGCTCGCGGCGCACCTCGTCACGCCCTCACGAGGGGCAGCTGACGATCCATCGAACGAGAAGGGGGGACCGACGTGCCCATCGCGCGCAACAAGCTCGCAAAGAGCATCGCTCCGGCCACCGTCGCCGCCGCACTCATCCTCGCCACCCTCGGCGCGGTCGCTCCGGCCTCCGCCGCCACCCCGGCCGGCGACGGCGCCCAGGCGCTGCCCGGCACCCACCCCGAGTGGGCCACCCCGCAGGCCGACGCCGGCGCCGCCGACGCGGCCGCCCCGGCCACCGCGCGGATCTACCTGGCCGGCCGCGACGCCAGCGGCCTGGCCGCGCTCGCCAAGGCCGTCTCCGACCCGAACTCGGGCTCCTACGGCCAGTACCTGACCTCGGACCAGGTCCAGGCGAAGTTCGGCGCCGGCCCGGAGCAGGTCAAGGCCGTCACCGACTGGGTGACCGGCGCGGGCCTGACGGTCTCCGCCAGCACCAACCACTACGTGCAGGTGGCCGGCTCCACCGCCGCGATGGCCAAGGCCTTCGGCACCGGCTTCCACAACTACCGCACCGCGGACGGCACCCACCGCGCGCCCACCACCGACGCCAAGGTCCCCGCCGCGGTGGCCGGCTCGGTGCTGGCCGTCTCCGGCCTGGCCGACGCGATCCACCAGAACAGCTCGACCGCCACCTCGGTGCGCGAGGCCGAGCAGCGCGCGAACGCCGCCTCCCGGCTCGCCGCCCCGGACAAGAAGGCCCCGGCCACCCTGCCGGACGTGCCGACCTGCTCCGAGGACGGCTACGGCTCCAAGACCGCCAAGGGCGCCCCGGTCGGCTACGAGAAGAACGAGCCCTTCGCCCCCTGCTCGTACGTCCCCTCCCAGCTGCGCAAGGCCTACGGCGTCACCGACGCCAAGGTCTCCGGCAAGGGCGCCCGGGTGGCGATCATCGACGCCTACGGCCTGTCCACCATGGAGCAGGACGCCAACCACTACTCCTCGCTGCACGGCGACCAGCCGTTCAAGCCGGGCCAGTACACCGAGTACGTCACCCCGGACAAGTGGACCCACCAGGACGAGTGCGGCGGCCCGGCCGGCTGGGCCGGCGAGGAGGCGCTCGACGTCGAGATGGTCCACGGCCTCGCGCCCGACGCGCAGGTCGTCTACGTCGGCGGCAACTCCTGCTACGACGAGGACCTGTACGACGCGATGGCCAAGGTCGTCGACGGGCACCTGGCCGACATCGTCTCCAACTCCTGGGGCGAGATCATGCACGGCACCGGGGGCGACATCGACCCGGCCGTGGTCGCCGCCGACAACCAGATCTTCCAGCTCGGCGCGGTGACCGGCATCGGCTTCACCTTCTCCTCCGGCGACTGCGGCGACAGCTCCCCGGGCGCGGCCGCCACCGGCGCCAACTGCCAGAAGGACACCAACCAGGCGCAGGCCGACTGGCCGTCCGCCTCGCCGTGGGTCACCTCGGTCGGCGGCACCGCCCTCCAGCTCGACGACAAGGCCGGCAAGTACGGCGCCGAGGTCTCGATGGGCGACCTGCGCTCGGTGCTCTCCGCCGACCAGAAGTCCTGGAGCCCGTTCCCCGGCGCCTTCTACTTCGGTGGCGGCGGCGGCGTCTCCAAGGACTTCGCCCAGCCGTGGTACCAGCAGGGCGTCGTCCCCGACCGGATCTCCAAGACCGCGGCCGACGGCACCAAGTCCGCCACCCCGCTGCGCGCCACCCCCGACATCGCCATGAGCGGTGACCTGGTCGCCGCCACCCTGGTCGGCTTCACCGACGGCGGCACCTACAGCGAGGGCGGCTACGGCGGCACCTCGGTCTCCGCCCCGGAGACCGCCGCGATGTTCGCCAACGCCATCCAGTCCCGCGGCGGCCGCGCCCTCGGCTTCGCCAACCCGGCCCTCTACGACCGGGCCGGCAGCAAGGCCTTCCACGACGTGAACGACGACGCCGTCCACACCAAGCGCGGCAACGTGGTCGACCTCGGCGTGGTGAACAACACCCTCCGGGTCCGCCTCTACAAGATCGGCGCCGACTTCGGCCTCTCGGCCGACCGCGGCTACGACACCGCCACCGGCCTGGGCTCCCCGGGCAAGGACTTCTTCAAGTCCTTCGCCATCAAGAAGTAACCGGCGGCACACGGCAGAGGGGCTGCCGGGGGAACTCCCCCGGCAGCCCCTCTCGCCGTCCCCCTGCTCCGACTCCGTCCCCGCGCCCCGTCAGGGGCGCGGGGAACTGCGCGAAGCGGAAGGCGCACGCCGGCAAGGTCGCGGCACCGGCGGCGAGTTGCACCGCCGGAGCGCCGCCGCCCCTCGCGTCGCGGCCTCAGAACCGGTCGACCGGCACGTACGTCCCCCACACGCCGCGCAGCGCGTCGCAGACCTCGCCGACCGTGGCCCGGGCCGCCAGGGCCTCCTTCATCGGGTAGAGCACGTTGTCGGTGCCCTCCGCGGCCTTGCGCAGCTGCGACAGCGCCCGGCCCACCGCCGCCGAGTCCCGGTCGGCCCGCAGCCGGGCCAGCCGCTCGGCCTGCTGGGCCTCGATCGCCGGGTCGACCCGCAGCGGCTCGTAGGGCTCCTCCTCGGCGAGCTGGAAGCGGTTGACGCCGACCACGGTCCGCTCGCCGGAGTCCTGCTCCTGCTGGATGCGGTACGCGGTGCGCTCGATCTCGCCCTTCTGGTAGCCCTGTTCGATGGCGGCGACGGCGCCGCCCATGTCCTCGACCTTGGCCATCAGTTCCAGCGCCGCGGCCTCCAGCTCGTCCGTCATCGCCTCGACCACGTAGGAGCCGGCGAACGGGTCGACGGTGGCGGTGACGTCGGTCTCGAAGGCGAGCACCTGCTGGGTGCGCAGCGCGAGCCGGGCGGACTTCTCGGTCGGCAGGGCGATCGCCTCGTCGAAGGAGTTGGTGTGCAGCGACTGGGTGCCGCCCAGCACCGCGGCGAGCGCCTGCACCGAGACCCGGACCAGGTTGACCTCGGGCTGCTGGGCGGTGAGTTGGACGCCCGCGGTCTGGGTGTGGAAGCGCAGCATCTGCGACTTGGGGTTCTTCGCGCCGAACTCCTCCTTCATGACGCGGGCCCAGATCCGGCGCGCGGCACGGAACTTGGCGACCTCCTCCAGCAGCGTGGTGCGGGAGACGAAGAAGAAGGAGAGCCGGGGCGCGAAGTCGTCGACGTCCATCCCGGCGGCGACCGCGGTGCGGACGTACTCGATGCCGTTGGCGAGGGTGAAGGCGATCTCCTGCGCGGGGTTCGCCCCGGCCTCGGCCATGTGGTAGCCGGAGATGGAGATGGTGTTCCACTTGGGGATCTCGGCCCGGCAGTACTGGAACACGTCGGCGATCAGCCGCAGGCTGGGCTTGGGCGGGAAGATGTACGTGCCGCGGGCGATGTACTCCTTGAGCACGTCGTTCTGGATGGTGCCGGTGAGCTTGTTCGACGGCACGCCCTGCGCCTCGCCGACCAGCTGGTAGAGCAGCAGCAGCAGCGAGCCGGGCGCGTTGATGGTCATCGAGGTGGAGACCTCGCCGAGCGGGATGCCGCCGAAGAGCACGTTCATGTCCTCGACGCTGTCGATCGCCACGCCGACCTTGCCGACCTCGCCGTGCGAGATCGCGGCGTCCGAGTCGTAGCCCATCTGGGTCGGCAGGTCGAAGGCCACCGACAGGCCCATGGTGCCGTTGGCGATGAGCTGCTTGTAGCGGGCGTTGGACTCGGCGGCGGTGCCGAAGCCGGCGTACTGGCGCATCGTCCACGGCTTGCCGGTGTACATGGTCGGGTACACGCCGCGGGTGAACGGGTACCGGCCGGGCGCGCCGAGCCGGCTCGCGGCGTCGAAGCCGTCCAGGGTGTCGGGGCCGTACACCGGCTCGATCGGCAGGCCCGACTCGGTGCGGCGGGGCTCGGCTGCCATGGGTGTCCTCCGCGGGAAAGGTGTGAGGGTTAGCGCCGATTAACGGGTCGGCTGGATACGCAATGTAGCCGTGCCCCGTCGGGAGCAGACAGATGCCACGGCTGGGACCTTGCTCACAACATCCGCGACCCGCTCCTTGGGATGATCGGTCCACCGACCGGACACACGAGGAGTGCACGAACATGACCGAGCAGAAGGTGGCCGTGGTCACCGGCGCCAGCAGCGGCATCGGGGCGGCCACCGCCCGCCGCCTGGCCGCGGACGGCTTCGAGGTGGTGCTGACCGCCCGCCGCACCGAGCGGATCGAGGCGCTGGCGAAGGAGATCGGCGGCCGCCCCTACACCCTGGACGTCACCGACCGGGCCGCGGTGGACGCGTTCGCCGCCGAGGTGGGCCGGGTCGACGTGCTGGTGAACAACGCGGGCGGCGCGCTCGGCGCGGAGAGCGTCGAGAGCGGCGACCCGGCGGACTGGCGCACCATGTACGAGGTCAACGTGATCGGCGTGCTGCACCTGACCCAGGCGCTGCTGCCCGCGCTGCGCGCCACCGGCGAGGGCACCGTGCTGATCATGTCCTCGACCGCGGCGCTGGCCGCGTACGAGGGCGGCGGCGGGTACGTGGCGGCCAAGCACGCCGTCCACTCGATGGCCCAGACCCTGCGCCTCGAACTCGTGGCCGAGCCGGTCCGGGTGATCGAGATCGCGCCCGGCATGGTGAAGTCGGAGGGCTTCGCGCTGACCCGCTTCCGCGGCGACCGGGAGAAGGCGGACGCGGTCTACGCGGGCGTCGCCGAGCCGCTCACCTCGGAGGACGTCGCCGACACCGTCTCCTGGGCGGTCACCCGGCCCGCCCACGTGAACATCGACCTGCTGGTGGTCCGGCCCCGCGCCCAGGCCGCCAACCACAAGGTGCACCGGGCCAGTTGATCCGTTCCGCGTGAACGGAAAGGGCGGCGGGTCACAACTTGATAGCTCGATCGGGTGAAATCGGCCCGCCGCCTCCCCAACTGATGAGCCCTCAACTACCGTGGAGGCGCTGCCCCGCCGAGCTGTACCGGCCCCGCGCGGCGGCACCGCCGCACCCGCCTTCCCCGGCCCACCCCCCGTCTCTGCAGCATTCCGCCTTCCTGCCCTCACGAGGAGGATCCGCTGGCCAGCGACATCCCGCCGCAGCGTCTCGACGTGCGGTCGGCACCGTCCCTGCTGGGGCTTCACCGGTTCAACGAAGCCGACTCCGGTGCGGTGGAGGAGGCGCTGCTCGCCTGTTGCGGCAGCCATCGCTGGGCCCTCCGCCTCACCGCCCACCGCCCCTATCCCGACATAGAGTCCCTGCTCGCCGCGGCCAGCGAGGCCAGCTACGACCTGCGCCCCGCGGACCTCGCGGAGGCCCTCGCCGACGAGAGCTGGATGCCCCAGCCGCTGCTCGGCATGCGCGCGCCCGGCAGCCAGGCCGCGCACACCGCGCTGCGCGCCGCCCACGCCGCGTACGAGGCCCGGTTCGGGTACGTCTTCGTGGTCTGCCTGGACGGCGTCGACCCCGAGGAGATGCTGGACGCCGTCCTCACCTCGCTCCGCACCCGGCTCGCCAACGACCCCGACGAGGAACGCCTGGTCTCCGCCGAGGAGTTGCGCCGGATCGCGCTCAGCCGCCTGGAACACCTGGTCGCGGTCAAGAGCTGACGGACCCCCCGGCCGGGGCCCCTTCCCGGGGCCCCGGCCGCATCCCGTTCCGGCCGAACTTGGCCAGCTGCGCCGCCACCACGCCCCGGTCCGGCTCCGGCGCCGGGTGCCCCGTCGCGTCGAGGGTGGTGAAGACCGCCAGCAGGTCCCCGGTCCGGGTGACCAGGGCGCGCTGGACGATGGTGGTGCCGCCGGTTTCATTCGTGAGGGTGAAGGCGGTCGCGGCGTCGGCTCCTCCGGGGGTGGGCGTGTCGAGGCGGGTGAGCAGGTGCCGGCCGGCGGTGGAGGTGAACGCCCGGCAGCGGTCGAGGACCCGGTCGAGCCCGGAGTGCACGGCGGCGGCCCGGCCGGGCCGGAAGGCCAGCACCGCGGTGTAGAGCGAGGCGGGGGTGTCGCCGGCCCGGGCGATGTCGAGGTCGGTCTCGGCCAGCGGGCCGGCCGCGCCCTTGGACGGGGTGAGGGCGTCCAGGACGGGCTGGCAGGCCGGGGCGTCGGCGGTCTGCGGGGGGCTGGAGATGTCGCTCTGGCCGGGCTGCATCAGGGTGACGTGCCAGCCGGGGGCGAGGTCGGCGTCGGTGACGGCCAGCGCGCGCACCGCGGCGGCGTCGTACTCGGGCCAGGCGGAACTCCCGGCGGAGGCCGCCGTGGTGGCCACCACGGCGTCGGCGGAGGGCGGGCGCGGCGCGCCGGTGCAGCCGGCCGCGGCGAGCGCGAGCGCGAGGGCGGTGGGGGCGGCGAGGGCGGGCAGGGGTCGCACGGCGGGCCTCTCGGCTGGGCGGCGGGGGGAGCGGGAGGCGTACCGTAGCGCGGTCAAGCGATGACGCAGCGTCACAGTTCCCGTTCCGATTAGGCCGTGCGTGCCTGATTGATCACACCAGGGGCCCCCGACGGCGGTTGCCGACGGCGCGTCGATAGGATGCTCGCGGCCGGTGGACCGTATCCGGCCGGGCTGACCGACACCGAAGCCGGCCGAGCCCCCGAACCGCTTCCGGAGGGTTTTCCGTGCCGGCTGGAACGCTGTACCGCGGCCGGGAAGGCATGTGGAGCTGGGTGGCTCACCGAGTCACCGGCGTCCTGATCTTCTTCTTCCTGTTCGCACATGTCCTGGACACCGCCCTGGTGCGGGTGTCGCCCGAGGCGTACGACTCGGTGATCGCCACGTACAAGTTCTGGCTGGTGAACCTGATGGAGTACGGCCTGGTGGCCGCCATCCTGTTCCACGCCCTGAACGGTCTGCGGGTCGTGGCGGTGGACTTCTGGGCCAAGGGCCCGAAGTACCAGAAGCAGATGCTGTGGACCGTCGTGGGCGTCTGGGTCGTCCTGATGGCCGGCGCCTTCTACCCCGTCCTCGAGCACACCCTTCGCACCTGGTTCGGGGGCTGATCCTGATGTCGACTGACACCAACGACCTGGTGGTCCCCTCCCTCCAGGCCCACACCGCCAAGGGACTGGGCACCGGCAACCCGGCCGACGCCTTCGTGGTGGAGCCCGCCCGGACCCGCACGAAGAAGACCCCGCGCCGCACCCGCACCAACTTCGAGATGCTCGCCTGGCTGTTCATGCGCCTGTCGGGTGTCGTCCTGGTGGTGCTGGTCCTCGGCCACCTGCTGATCAACCTGATGCTGGACGGCGGTGTCTCCCGGGTCAGCTTCGCCTTCGTGGCGGGCCGCTGGGCGTCCCCGTTCTGGCAGGTCTGGGACCTGCTGATGCTGTGGCTGGCGATGCTGCACGGCTCCAACGGCATGCGCACCGTCATCAACGACTACGCGGAGAAGGACGCCACTCGTCTGTGGCTCAAGGGTCTCCTCGGTGTCGCGACCGTCTTCACGGTCGTCCTCGGCACCCTGGTGATCTTCACCTTCGACCCGAACATCTAGACGAGCCACCAGAGGCGACTGACCCCCATGCAGATTCACCAGTACGACACCGTCATCGTCGGCGCCGGCGGCGCCGGCATGCGCGCGGCCATCGAGTCGACGCAGCGCAGCCGCACCGCGGTGCTGACCAAGCTCTACCCGACCCGGTCCCACACCGGCGCGGCGCAGGGCGGCATGTGTGCCGCGCTCGCCAACGTCGAGGAGGACAACTGGGAGTGGCACACCTTCGACACGGTCAAGGGCGGTGACTACCTGGTCGACCAGGACGCCGCCGAGATCATGTGCAAGGAGGCCATCGACGCGGTCCTCGACCTGGAGAAGATGGGTCTCCCCTTCTCCCGCACCGACCAGGGCCGGATCGACCAGCGCCGCTTCGGCGGCCACTCCCGCAACCACGGCGAGGCCCCGGTCCGCCGGTCCTGCTACGCCGCGGACCGCACCGGCCACATGATCCTGCAGACGCTGTTCCAGAACTGCGTCAAGCACGGCGTCGAGTTCTTCAACGAGTTCTACGTCCTCGACCTGCTGATCAACGAGGGCCGCACCGCCGGCGTGGTGGCCTACGAGCTCGCCACCGGCGAGATCCACGTCTTCCAGGCCAAGGCCGTGGTGTTCGCCTCCGGCGGCACCGGCAAGATGTTCAAGGTCACCTCGAACGCGCACACCCTGACCGGCGACGGCCAGGCCGTGGCGCTGCGCCGGGGCCTGCCGCTGGAGGACATGGAGTTCTTCCAGTTCCACCCGACGGGCATCTGGCGGATGGGCATCCTGCTCACCGAGGGCGCCCGCGGCGAGGGCGGCATCCTGCGCAACAAGGACGGCGAGCGCTTCATGGAGCGCTACGCCCCCGTCATGAAGGACCTCGCGTCCCGTGACGTGTGCTCCCGCGCGATCTACTCGGAGATCCGGGCCGGCCGCGGCTGCGGCCCCGACGGCGACCACGTCTACCTGGACCTGACCCACCTGCCGCCGGAGCAGCTGGACGCCAAGCTGCCGGACATCACCGAGTTCGCGCGCACCTACCTCGGCATCGAGCCCTACACGGACCCGATCCCGATCCAGCCCACCGCGCACTACGCGATGGGCGGCATCCCGACCAACGTCGAGGGCGAGGTCCTGCGCAACAACACCGACATCGTCCCGGGCCTGTACGCCGCGGGCGAGGTCGCGTGCGTGTCGGTGCACGGCGCCAACCGCCTGGGCACCAACTCGCTGCTGGACATCAACGTGTTCGGCCGCCGGGCGGGCATCGCGGCCGCCGAATACTCCGACAAGCACGACTTCGTGCCGCTGCCGGAGAACCCGGGCGCGCTGGTCGAGGCGCTGGTGGAGGGCCTGCGGGAGTCCACCGGCACCGAGTCGGTCGCCAAGATCCGCCAGGAGCTGCAGGAGTCGATGGACACCAACGTGTCCGTCTACCGCACCGGCAAGACCCTGCAGCAGGCCGTCGAGGACGTCGCGGCGCTCAAGGAGCGCTTCAAGAACGTCTCGATCGCGGACAAGGGCTCGCGCTACAACACCGACCTGCTGGAGGCCGTCGAGCTGGGCAACCTGCTCGACCTGGCCGAGGTCCTGGTCGTCTCCGCGCTGGCCCGCGAGGAGTCCCGCGGCGGTCACTACCGCGAGGACTTCCCGACCCGCGACGACGTGAAGTTCATGCAGCACACCATGGCGTACCGCGAGGTGGCCGAGGACGGTTCCACCTCGATCCGCCTCGACTACAAGCCGGTCGTGCAGACCCGCTACCAGCCGATGGAGCGTAAGTACTGATGTCCACTCCGACCGTCGAGACGCACTCGGCCGCGCTGGACGCGGTCGAGGCGGGCAGCACCCAGCTGATCAGCGTCACCTTCCGGATCCGCCGGTTCAACCCGGAGGAGCACCCGGACCCGGTGTGGGTGGACTACCAGCTGGAGATGGACCCGAAGGAGCGCGTCCTGGACGCGCTCAACAAGATCAAGTGGGAGCAGGACGGCACGCTCACGTACCGCCGCTCCTGTGCGCACGGCATCTGCGGTTCGGACGCCATGCGGATCAACGGGCGCAACCGGCTGGCGTGCAAGACCCTGATCAAGGACGTCAACCCGGAGAAGCCGATCACGATCGAGGCCATCAAGGGCCTCGCGGTCCTCAAGGACCTGATCGTGGACATGGACCCGTTCTTCCAGGCGTACAAGGACGTCATGCCGTTCCTGATCACCAACGGGAACGAGCCGACCCGCGAGCGGCTGCAGTCGCAGGCCGACCGCGAGCGCTTCGACGACACCACCAAGTGCATCCTGTGCGCCGCGTGCACCTCCTCGTGCCCGGTGTTCTGGAACGACGGCCAGTACTTCGGCCCGGCGGCGATCGTCAACGCGCACCGCTTCATCTTCGACTCGCGCGACGAGGGCGGCGAGCAGCGCCTGGAGATCCTCAACGACCGTGAGGGCGTGTGGCGTTGCCGCACCACCTTCAACTGCTCGGAGGCCTGCCCGCGCGGCATCGAGGTCACCAAGGCGATCCAGGAGGTGAAGCGCGCGCTCGTCACGCGTCGCTTCTAGTCCGACCCGCTCGAAGGGCCCGTCCGGAGTTCGCTCCGGGCGGGCCCTTCGGCGTCCGGTCCGCGCGGCGTCCGGGCGGGCCGCGTTCAGGCGGGGCGGCGGGTGCGGACGGTGGCGAGGGTGAGCAGCAGCGGGCCGAGGAACAGGGCGGCGCCCATCGTCCGGTAGTCCTGGTCGGCGGCGGAGGCGGTGAGTGCCAGCTGGGCGCCGAGGACGGCCGCGCCGGCCACCGGGACCAGGGCCCGGATCCGGTGCCGCCAGGCGTGCAGCACGGCGGCGGCCAGGCCCAGGTAGGCCCACAGGGCGCCGCGCCACAGCAGCCAGTCGAGTTGCGGGGCGCGCAGCAGGGTGTGGCTCCAGCCCGCGGCGGCGTGCAGCGGGTGCCACAGGCCGCGCGAGCCGGCCGCCGGGCCGGGCACCCCGGTGGCGGCGTGCGGGCCGCCGTCGGCCGCCCACACGGCCCAGGCGATCCGGCCCCGGCAGAGCCGGGCGTCCAGTACCCGGTCGGGGTGGTCGCGGAGCAACTGCCGCCAGGTGTCGGCGAGTTCGGTTCCGGCGCGGCGGGCCGCGGCCGGGTTCCAGCGGTCGGTGAGGGCGGCGGTGGCGGAGCAGTCGGCGCCTGCCGCGGCCCAGTCGGCGGGCGGGGCGACCGCCGTCAGCGCCGGGTCCAGCGGGGCGGCGGCCCGGTACTGGGCCCGGGCCAGGTCGGCGGCCCGCAGCGGGTGCAGGTCGCCGCCGCGAGCGGCGGGGTGGCCGAGCAGTCCGAGCGCGATCGGCACCGCCAGCGCGAGCACGGTCAGCAGCGCGAGGCGCACCCGGGCCCCGGGCAGGAACAGCAGCAGCACCGCGACGGCGACCAGGGCCGTCCCGGCGCCCCGGGTGCCGGTCAGGGCGAGGGCGCAGACGGCCGCGGTCAGCGCGGCCAGGTCCAGCCGCTGGGCGGGGCCGCCCTGCGCGAGGGTGCCCTGGGCCCGCCGGGCGAGCAGCCGCAGCCCCGCCCCGGTGAGCAGCAGCGCGGCGACGGTGGCGATCGCCTCGGGGGTGGCCGAGACCACCAGGCTCGCGGTCGGCGGCAGTCCGGCCAGTACCAGCGCGACCGGCCCGCTGTAGCGCCCGCGCACCCCGAAGTGGGCCAGCGCGGCCACCAGGTAGCCGAGGGCGAAGGCCGCCGCCGCGGTCTGCACCAGCACCGCAGGACCGGTGTGCAGGGCCCGCACCGCGGCCGCGTACAGCGGCGCGCCCGGCTCGGGGGCGTCCCCGGTGAACGCCGGGTAGACCGCCGCCCACCACAGCAGCAGCACCGCCCAGCAGGCCGCGGCCACCGCGGACGGCAGCCGCAGCCGGGACTTCGCCCGCCGGTGCCGCCGCTCCCGTTCCTGCCGCCGCGCCCACTCCGGGCGGGTCTCACCGAGGGTGGTACTGGTACTCACGCCGAAGCCCTCCCAGCAGTTCGTGCCGGGCAGGCTAGCAGCGGGATTCGGCCACTTGAAGGGGGCCCGCACCGGGAAGCTCCGGCGCCGGCCCCCGGGGGCCCCGAGGGGGCGGCGTCAGGCCAGGGCGCCCCGGCCGGTGGACGCGGTGGTGCCGCGGTGGGTGAGCAGGTGGCGGTCGGCGGTGACGGCGTACAGGTCGGGGCGGCCGTCGCGCAGGCGGCGAGCAGGCGCGGGGGCACGGCTCGGGTCGAGGCCCCCGGGGGAGACGTCGGACGGGCGGGTCGGGCCCGCCCGGCCGGACGTCTTTCTTCTCGGCCCGGGTGCTGCGCCAGCGAATCGACCGTGCCTCGGACGGGCCTTTTCGCGGGGGGGGATTATTCGGCGGCGGTGCCCTCGGCGGCGGCCGCGCCGCGCAGGGCGCGCAGGCCGCGGACGCCGATCCAGCCGATGGCGAGGCCGAGCAGCAGGGAGGTGACGGTGAGCAGCAGGTGGACCCAGAAGAACGCGGTGGGCTGGGAGTGGTCGCCGTTGACGAAGGCCTGGCCGCCGGAGTCCTTCCACAGGTTCTTGGCGAAGGTCGTCCAGACGAAGAGCGACCAGACGCCGAAGGCGGTGAGGAACCAGGAGACCGGGCGGCTGAGCTTCATGGCGGGGGTCCTTCGCGGCAGACGGGGTGCCCGTCCAGTATGCGGGGCCCGCCGATCGGAGCAGCGGGCGGTACTCGTTCGTGGCGCGGGGCGGCGGCGTCGCCGGGGGCCGGGCGGGGTGCGGGTTATTTTCCCGGAATGCTGATAATCCGCCGGATTCTCCACGGTTCGTCCGCTGCCGCCCTGCTGCTGGTGCCCGTCCTGCCGGCGGGCGCCGCCGTGCCCGGGGACGCCCCGCCGCCCGGCGTGGTGGGCGGGGAGCGGCTGGGCGCGGCGGGGGCGCAGGTGGCGCCGGGGCCGGGGGCGCCGCCGCTGCCGAAGGACCTGACCGGGCAGTCCTGGGTGGTCGCGGACGCGGGCAGCGGGCAGGTGCTGGCGGCGTTCAACGCGCACGCCCAGCTGCCGCCCGCGTCGACGCTGAAGATGCTGTTCGCGGACACCGTGCTGCCGCGCTTCCCGGCCTCCCAGGTGCACCGGGTGACCTGGACGGAGCTGCAGGGGATGGGCGCGGGCAGCAGCCTGGTGGGCATCAAGGAGGACCTGGACTACAAGGTCGAGGACCTGTGGCGCGGGGTGTTCCTGTCCTCCGGCAACGACGCGGTGCACGTGCTGGCGAACATGAACGGCGGCGTGGCGAAGACGGTGGCCGACATGCAGGCCCGGGCCGAGCAGTTGCAGGCCCGGGACACCCACGTGGTCAGCCCGGACGGCTACGACATGGACGGGCAGGTCACCTCGGCGTACGACCTGACCCTGTTCGCCCGGGCGGGCCTGCGCAATCCGGAGTTCCGCGGCTACTGCGCGACCCGCTGGGCGCAGTTCCCGGGCGCGGTGGACAAGAAGACCGGGCAGCGCGGGAGCTTCGGCATCGCCAACACCGACCGGCTGCTGGGCAAGTACCCGGGCCTGATCGGGGTGAAGAACGGCTACACCACCAACGCGGGCGCCACCTACACCGGCGCGGCCGAGCGCGACGGGCGGACCCTGCTGGTGACGGTGATGCACCCGGCGAACGGCACGAAGGTGTACGACGAGGCGGCGGCGCTGCTGGACTGGGGCTTCGCCGCGGCCGGCAAGGTCACCCCGGTGGGGGTGCTGGCCGAGGACGGCGCCCCGGAGCAGCAGGCCCCGGCGGCCGCCGCGCAGCCGGTGGCGGACGCCCCGGCGCCCTCGGGCACCCCGGCCGGGTCGGCTCCGCCGGCCGGTCCGGCGAGCGGGCTGGCGGCGCACGCCGCGGCGGGCGGCCCGGGGCCGGCCACCTGGTCGGCGGTGGGGCTGTGCGCGGCAGTCGCGGTGGCGGGGCTGCTGCGGCTGCGGGCGCTGCGCCGCCGGGCCGCCCGGTCGGGGGGCTGATCGGCCGGGGGCTGACCGGACGCCGGACGGGCGCGCGCCCGTCCGGCGCGTCCCGGGGCGTCAGGCGGCCCGGCGGGCGGCGCGCAGGGCCCGGCGCACCGAGCGGGTGGCGAACGGCGGCAGCACGTCGAGGGCGACCCGGCGGGGCAGCGAGCGGCGGGCCGGAGTGGGCGTCCGGGACGGCCCGGACCGGGGCTCGTCCCAGGCGAGGCGGTGGCAGAGCTGCCCGGCGAGGTGCTCCTCGTCGAGCCGGAAGCCCTCGCCGCGCCAGTCCCGGGCCAGCAGGTCGGCGCGGACGGCGTCGGGGTCGCCCCAGGTGCCGTAGAACTTCTCGGGGGTGAGCAGGACCGGGCGCAGGTCGAGGGTGAAGACGGCCTCCCAGACGGCGGCGGCCACGCCGGGGGTGTGCGGGGCCCGGTAGTCGTCGAGGGCGACGACGCCGTTCTTGGCCAGGGCGTCCCGGGCGACCAGGATGTCGCCGGCCACGTGCTCGTACAGGTGGGAGGCGTCGACGTGGACGAAGCGGCAGCTGCCGGCCGGGATCCGGCCGTCGGCGAGCACCGAGGTGGGGGCCTGGACGATCACCGGCAGGGCGGGGTGGAAGGCCCGGTAGTTGGTCTCGAAGGCGCGCCGGGTCAGGGTCTGCCGGTAGGACATGTCCATCTCGGCGGAGTTCTCGTCGTCCGGCGCGTCGAGGTCGAACAGGTCGCAGACGGTGAGGGTCTCGCCGTCGCGCAGGTGGCTGCCGAGCAGGATCGCCGAACGGCCGAGGTAGGCACCCAGCTCCAGCAGGTCGCCGGTGGTGCCGGCGGCGCTCTGCCGGTCGAGCAGGTGCGCGAAGACCTCCTGGTCGGCCCGGAAGAACCAGCCCGGGACGTCGTCGGGGGTGGCCGGCACGGGCAGCCCGGTGGGGGCGGGCGGCACGGCGGCGGTGTCGGGTGCGGACACACGGTCTCCTGGGGAGCTGGCCGGCGACCGGGTAGGGCGCGGCGGCGGCGTGCGGTCGGCGGAAGCCGGTCGGCTGTGACCGGGATCATAGTCACTCGTCCGGATGGCGGACAGCAGGAGGAGCGGGTGTTTTCGCGGCGGCCTCCAGCGCGGCCCCGGCCTGCCGCAGGGCGCGCTGCCGGGCCTCCTCCGGGTCGGCGAGCGCGGTCCAGGCCGCGCAGTACATCAGCAGCCGGGAGACGAAGTCGATCCACAGCAGCAGCGCCACCGGCACGCCGAACGCCCCGTACAGGCTGCGGCCGGCCACCGAGCCCAGGTAGGAGGAGAGCAGCAGTTTCAGCAGTTCGAAGCCGACCGCGCCGATCAGCGCGCCCTCCAGCAGGGCCCGGCGGTGCTGGCCGGTGATCCGCGGGAACGGGCCGAGCAGGTAGGCGAACAGCAGCAGGTCGGCGCAGACCGCGATCAGGAAGCCGAGCCCGGACAGCAGCCAGCGGGCGGCGGTGCCGTGCAGGTCCAGGCCGTCGGCGAGCCGGTGGGCCAGGGTGGTGGCGAGCGCGGAGGCGGCCAGCGAGGCCAGGCAGACCAGGCCGAGGCCGAGCAGCACCACGCAGTCGCGGGCCTTCACCAGGACGGGGTTGCCGCCGTCGTCCGGCAGCCGCCATATGGCCCGCACCGCGCCGCGCATGGTGTCCACCCAGCCGAGGCCGGAGACCACCAGCAGCAGGCCGGAGACCAGGCCGACGGTGCCGGCGTTGGCGACCATGGCGTTCAGGTCGAGCGAGTCGGCGAGGCCGGGCAGCTGCTCGGTGATCTTGTCCTGGAGCTGGTGCACCCGGGAGTCGGAGAGGGTGGCCAGGGCGATCGCCAGGGCCACCGTGAGCAGCGGGAACAGGGCCAGGAAGCCGAAGAAGGTGACCGCCCCGGCCAGCCGGTTGCCCTGCACGTCGTCGAAGAGCAGGTACACCCGGTAGGGGCGGCTGCGCAGCAGGCGGGCGGCCGCCGGGCCGATCACGGGCAGCTTGGTGAGGAAGTCCACGCCTGGCTGTATACCGCCGTCCGGGCCACCGGGGCGGGAACGACGCGGGAACGGGGCGCGCCGTGACGCACCGTCAGCGTCCGCTCACCGGGCGGCGGTTCGGCCGCGGACGGCGCGGCGGCTCAGCGGCGGTCCGGCGGCGGCTCAGCGCCGGCTCAGCGGCGGACGGCGCGGCGGGCCCGGGCGAGCACCCGCAGGCCCTGGAAGCCCAGGTAGTTGCCGCGGCCGAGCAGCTCGCCGCGCAGGCCCTCCCGGCCGGGGGCCGGCCGGTAGCCGGCCGGACGGTGCCGGGCGCAGTGCTCGGCGGCCCGGCGGAAGAACTCGCGGCGGTCGCCGGCCGGGACCCGGCCGGGCTTGGAGACCACGGTGGCGAGGTGGCCGAGCATCATCCGGTAGATGACGGGGCGCCAGCGGTCCAGGTCGGGGCGGGTGTCGAGGAAGGCGAACACCCGGTCGTACTGGGCGAAGACGTCGAAGTGCTTGCGGGAGGCGGTGGCGAGGATGTTGCCGCCCTCGCGGCGCTGGCGGTAGTGGACGCCGACGGCGTCGAGCAGGGTGATCCGCTCGGCGGCGAGCAGCGCCGGGTAGGTGAACGGGGTGTCCTCGTAGTAGCCGGGCGGGAAGTCCAGGCCGTGCCGGAGCAGGAACTCGCGGCGGTACGCCTTGTTCCAGGCGACCTGCAGCAGGTCGAGCAGGTCGCGGCGCTCGTCGAGGGTGAACACCTCGGCGCCGGGCCGGGCGAAGACCGGGGCGGAGGCGGAGCGGGTGACCCGGCCGTCCCAGTAGCTGCGGGCGTAGTCGAACACCAGCAGGTCGGGGTCACCGGTGGCGCGCAGCCGGGCGTCGGTGTCGGCGAGCAGGCCGGGGGTGAGGGTGTCGTCGCTGTCCAGGAAGACCAGGTAGTCGCCGGTGGCGAGTTCGGCGCCGGCGTTCCGGGCCGGGCCGAGGCCGACGTTCTCCGGCAGGTGCCGGACGGTGACCCGGCTGTCGCGGGCGGCCGCGGCGTCCAGGATCGCGCCGCAGCCGTCCGGCGAGCGGTCGTCGACCGCGATCAGTTCGAAGTCCGTGAAGGACTGGGTCAGGACCGACTCCAGGCACTCCGGGAGGTACTCCTCGACGGCGTGCACCGGCACCACAACGCTGAACCGCGGCATCTCTTCACTCTCCCGACCTGGCCTGGCCTGGCGCAGACTAGCAAGCCCGGAGAGGTAGGATCGCGGCCGGTGCCGGTCCGCTTTAGCACGTTTCTCGGGCCCGCCGGTCGCACTCCCTGAGGAAAGGCTCTGCGCTACCGATGGCCCCCCGTCTGTCCGTCGTCGTCCCGATCTACAACGTCGAGCGCTACCTCGAGGAGTGCCTGGACTCCATCGCCGCCCAGACCTTCGCCGACTTCGAGTGCGTCATGGTCGACGACGGCTCCAAGGACTCCAGTGCCGCCATCGCCGAGGCGTACGCCGCGAAGGACTCCCGGTTCCGGCTGGTGCGGCAGGTCAACAAGGGCCTGGGGGCGGCGCGCAACACCGGCTACCGGCACGTCTCCCCGGACAGCGAGTTCCTCGCCTTCGTCGACAGCGACGACACCATGCCGCCGTCCGCGTACGAGCTGATGATCGGCACCCTGGACGAGACCGGTTCGGACTTCTGCACCGGCAACGTGCAGCGCTTCCGCGCGGTCGGCCACTACCAGTCCGGCGGCCACCGCAAGCCGTTCGCGGCGACCCGGCTGCGCACCCACATCACCGAGATCCCGGCGCTGATCACCGACCGCACCGCCTGGAACAAGGTCTACCGGCGCTCGTTCTTCGACGAGGCGGGCGTGCTGTACCCCGAGGGCATCCTGTACGAGGACGCCCCGGTCAGCGTGCCGCACCACTTCATGGCCCGCCGGGTCGACGTGCTCGCCGAGCCGATCTACCACTGGCGCGAGCGGGAGGTCGGCGAGATGTCGATCACCCAGATGAAGACCAACCCGCGGGGCGTCCTCGACCGGGTCAAGTCGATGGAGCTGGTCCGGGACTGGCTCTCCGCGCAGGGCGACCCGAAGTACCGCAAGTACCTGCGCACCTACGACGAGAACAACCTCGTCGAGGAGATCCCGATGTTCTTCGGCTCGGTGCTGGAGAACGACCCGGAGTACAACGCGGCCTACCTGGAGTCGGTCGGCCGGCTGCTGCGCGCGATCGGCCCCGAGCAGGTCCGCAAGCTGCGCGCCCCGCTGCGGCTCAAGTACCACCTGACCCTGCAGGGCCGGCTGGAGGAGCTGATCGAGCAGCTCCGCTTCGAGCAGGACAGCAACGGCGCGGCCCCGGCCCGCGGCCTGCTGCGCCCGTACGCCGACTACCCGTTCCTGCGCGGCGGCCGCAAGAGCGTGCCCGCGGACGTGCTGCGGCTGAAGAACGCCCTGGTGATGCGCTCGCGGCTGTACGAGGCCCGCTGGGAGGGCGGGAAGCTCCAGCTGACCGGCCACGCCTTCCCCGAGCACCTGGGCGCCGAGCACAAGCACGACATGGTCAAGGCGCTGATCCTGCGCGAGGCCAAGGGCCGCGGCGTGGTGGCCGTGCAGACGAAGGCGCAGTACTCCCCGGAGGCCACCTCCAGCTCCCCGCACGACCTGTACAGCTGCGACTGGGCGGGCTTCGCCGCGTCCATCGACCCGCAGCGGCTGAAGTCCCGCGGCGCCTGGAAGGAGGGCTCCTGGCGGGTCCTGGTGGCCGGGGCCGGCAAGGGCGGCGTGTACAAGGGCCGGGTGTCGGTCGGCTGGCACGACCGCAACGAGTACCCGCCGGTGCACTGGGTCGAGGACGACGTCCGGATCGTGCCGTGGTCCCGGGACGGCCACCTGCTGCTGCGGGTGGAGCGGGTGCGCGCCCGGGCGGTGGCGGCCGCCGCCGCGGACGGCGCGGTCGAGCTGCGCGGCCTGGTCCGCTCCGGCCCGGACCTGGCCGGCGCCGAACTGCGGCTCACCCACGTCGAGTCGGACCGCGAGCTGTTCGCCGAACTGGAGCTGGGCACCCCGGCCGGCCGCGACCTGCCGTTCACCGCGCGGTTCCGGACCGCCGACCTGACCGCCGTCCGGGAGGCCTGGGACGCCCTCGACCCGACCGCCGAGGAGCGCACCCGGGACCGCTGGGACCTCGAACTCAAGCTGGCCGACGGCAGCACGCTGCCGCTGGTGCTGGACGACCGCACCGCGCCGGTGGAGCTGCACCTGCCGCTGCCGGGCGGCGGGCGCTCGCTGTACGCCAAGCCCTCCCCGTCCGGCTACCTGCAGCTGTGCGACCAGGTGCTGCAGCCGGTGATCGAGGAGGTGGCCCGGGCCGCCGACGGCGAGGGCTTCGTGCTCAGCGGCTCGTTCCCGCTGCCCGGCGCGCACCGCTACGAGCTGGTGATCCGGCACCACAAGCGCCAGGAGGAGCACGCCTACCCGGTGGAGATCGCCGACGGCCGGTTCCGGGCCGCGCTGCCCGCCGTGCCGACCGCGTCCTTCGCCGGCCGGGTGCCGCTGCACAAGGGCACCTGGACGGTGCTGTTCCGCCCGGTCGGCGCGCCGGTCGACAGCCCGTGGCCGGCGGCCGCGCTGGCCGCGGGGACCTTCGACGCGCTGCCGCTGGAGGTCGAGGCCCGCGGCAAGCGGATCGCCCTGGAGCGCCGTGGCTTCGACACCCTCTCGCTGGAGTCGCACGACCCGCTGGGGCCGGACGAGCGCAGCGGCTACCGGCAGCGCGCCCTGCGCCACGCCTACACCGAGCAGCAGGCCGGCCCGCTGACCGACACGGTGCTGTACCACACCGTCCGGGAGGACTGGTGGGCCGCGGACGGCGGCGTCTACAGCGACTCGCCGCGGGCGGTGCACGAGGAGCTGGTCCGCCGCGGCCTGCCGCTGCGCCACCTGTGGACCTCGGTGGACCTGCAGGCCGAGCTGCCGCAGACCGCCGAGGCGGTCCGGCACCGCTCCCCCGAGTGGTTCCGGGCGCTGTCCACCGCGAAGTACATCGTCACCTCCACCCACCTGCCCACGTACTTCCGCCGCCGCCCCGGCCAGGTCGTCCTGCAGACCTGGCAGGGCGTGCCGCTGAAGCGGATCGGCACCGACTTCGAGAAGGTCTGGTTCACCGACTCCGGGTACCTGGAGCACCTCAAGGAGGAGGTGCCGCAGTGGAGCCTGCTGACCGCGGGCAACCGCTGGTCGGTGCCGGTGCTGCGGCGCGCCTTCGGGTACGGGGGGAAGGTGCTGGAGAGCGGCTCGCCGCGCAACGACCTGCTGTTCGCCGCCGACCGGGAGAAGACCGCCGAGCGGGTGCGCGAGCAGCTCGGCCTGCCCGAGGGCAAGAAGGTGGTGCTGTACGCGCCGACCTTCCGGGAGGACCGCCGGCTGCCGGACGGCGGCTACCAGCTGAACCTGCAGCTCGACCTGGACGCGGCCCGGGCCGCGCTGGGCGACGACCAGGTGCTGCTGGTGCGCGGCCACGAGGTGGTGCGCGGGCAGATCGCCGAGGCCGGCAACGGCTACGTGTGGGACGTCAGCACCTACCCGGACACGGCGGAGCTGCTGCTGGTCGCCGACGTGCTGGTGACCGACTACTCCGCCTCGGTGTTCGATTTCATGAACACCGGCCGCCCGGTGCTGTTCTTCACCTACGACCTCGAGCACTACCGCGACAACCTGCGCGGTTTCAGCTTCGACTTCGAGGCCCAGGCGCCCGGCCCGCTGCTGCGGACCTCCGCCGAGGTGGTCGCGGCGCTCGGCGACCTGCCGGGGACGGCCGCCCGGTACGCCGAGAAGTACGCGGCGTTCCGCGAGGCGTACGGGGACCTGGACGACGGCCAGGCCGCGGCGCGGGTGGTGGACGCGCTGCTGGCCGAGGGCGAGTAGCCGGGGGCGCCGACCGGCGGCGGCCGCGTCGCCGCCGGTCAATGGACTGCCAATTCCCTGCATATTTCAGGAAAAGCTGAGAACTTTCCCAGAAAGCAGGGAATTGACTTTCCCCATTCACCTGGCTGTCATGGGCGAGTGTCTCGCATCTCCCTTTTCGCCGGCCGCCAGGACCGCCTCCGCACCGCACCGGCCGCCTCCGCCCGGGTCGGGCTGCGCCAGGCCGTCTGGGACGGCGACGTCCTGTCGCTGTCCGGCGACGGGCGGCTGGAGGGCCATCCCGGCGACCGCCCGGGCGAGACCGCGGTCACCCTCGAACTGACCCCGCCCACCGAGCAGCGGCCGCTGGTCCTGCCGACCCACCCCCGCTACCTGCCCGAGGCCACCGACGACAGCGGCCAGCAGGCGCACGGCCTCGACTGGACCGGCTTCACCGCGCTGCTCGACCCCCGGTCGCTGGGCCCGGGCGGCCGGTGGCGGCCCGGCACCTGGCGGGTCGACGCGCTGGTGGCCGCCGGCCAGGTCCGGGCCCGCGCCCCGCTGGCCGCGCACTGGTGCGGCAGCGCCGAGTACCCGCCCGCCCGCTGGGTCGACGAGGGCGTGCTGCTGGTCCCCCGGTTCGGCGGCGGCACCCTGCAGCTGACCGTGCTCACCGGCCTGGGCGCCGTCACCGGCCTGGAGCGCACCCCCGACGGCTTCCGGCTCTCCGGCCGGGCCCCCGCCGCGGCCGCCGGCGGGCGGCTGATACTGCGTCACCGGGAGACCGACACCGCCGTCGGCTGCGCCACCGACTGGGACGGCGCCGCGTTCACCGCCCGGATCGCCGCCGGGCAGTGCTCGCTCACCGGGCACTGGGAGCCGGCCCTGCTCGGCCCCGGCGGCGCCACCGTCGACCTGCGCGCCGACTGCCCGCCGGCCGGCCGCCGCCAACTCCCGCTGCCGGACCGGCAGGTGCTGTACGCCAAGCAGCTCTCCGACCTGCACCTGCAGTTCTGCGTCCAGGACCCGGAGCCGCTGGTCGACACCCTCACCGCCGTCCCGGAGGGCTACCGGGTGGCCGGCGAGCTGCCGCACCACGACGGCGCCGCGCTCGAACTGGTGCTGCGCCACAGCGGCGACGGCCGGGAGCGCCGGCGCCCCGTCACCACCGGCCCGGACGGCCGGTTCGGCACCGTCCTGCCGCTGGAGCCGCCGGCCTCCGACGGCCGCCCCCGCCCGCTCGCCAAGGGCGTCTGGGAGCTGTCGCTGCGCCGGGCGGGCGCCCCCGAGCACGAGGAGCTGTCGCTGCGCCTGCACCCCGGCGTCCTGGAGGCGCTGCCGCTGCGCGCCGCGCGCGGCCCCAAGACCTTCGTGCTGGAGCGCCGCTGGCACGACACCCTGATCCTGGACAGCACCCCGGTGCTCACCGCCGCCGAGCGCAGTGCCCGCCGCCAGCTGCGGCTGCGCACCGTGGCCTACCCGGAGGCCCGCCGCCGCCCGCTGCGCGACGCCGTGCTGTACGACGTCTTCGGCGGCCGCAGCTACTCCTGCAACCCGCGCGCCGTGCACGAGGAACTGGCCGCCCGCGGCCTGCCGCTGGAGCACCTGTGGGTGGTCGAGGACGGCCAGGAGCAGCCCCCGCCGGGCACCACCGCGCTGCGGATGTGGAGCCCCGAGTGGTACGAGGCGCTGGCCACCAGCCGCTACCTGGTCGGCAACACGCACTTCCCGGAGTTCCTGGAGCGCCGCGAGGGCCAGGTCGTCGCCCAGCTGTGGCACGGCACCCCGCTCAAGCGGATAGCGCGCCAGGTGCGGGCCGCGTGGATGACCGAGGACGGCTACCTGGACCGGCTGGAGCACGAGGTCCGGCAGTGGAACCTGCTGCTCTCCCCCAGCCCGTTCGCCACCCCGGTGCTGGCCGACTCCTTCGACTACCGCGGCGAACTGCTGGAGGCCGGCTACCCGCGCAACGACCGGCTGGTGCGCGCCGACCCGGCCGAGCGGGCCGCGGTCCGGGCCCGGCTCGGCGTCCCCGAGGGGCGCACCGCGGTGCTGTACGCCCCGACCTGGCGCGACGACCAGCGCGAGGGCGACCGCTACCGGCTCGACCTGCAGCTGGACCTCGGGGCGGCCCGGGCCGCCCTCGGCGGGGACCACGTGCTGCTGCTGCGCCCGCACGTGCACGTCGGCGGGCGGATGCCGGACGACGACTTCGTCCGGGACGTCTCGGACCACCCGGACGTCACCGACCTGATGCTGGCCGCCGACGTGCTGGTCACCGACTACTCGTCGCTGATGTTCGACTTCGCGGTGACCGGCCGGCCGATGCTGTTCTTCACCTACGACCTGGAGCACTACCGCAACCGGCTGCGCGGCTTCACCTTCGACTTCGAGTCGAGCGCCCCGGGCCCGCTGCTGGCGGACTCGGCCGCCGTGGTGGCCGCCCTGCGCGACCTCGACCCGGAGCCGTACCGGGAGCGCTACCGGGCGTTCCGGGAGCGGTTCTGCCCGCTCGACGACGGCCGGGCCGCGGCCCGGGTGGTGGACCGGATGCTCGAACTCGCCGGACGGCTCCCGGCGGACTCCCAGTGAACCCGCCGGGAACTCCCAGCCCGGACGCCCCGGCCGGCCGGGGTGTCCGGGCCGCTCAGGCCGGCCCGAACGCGTAGCTCCGCCAGGGGCGCCACACCGAGTCGGCGCCGAACCGGGAGAGCACGAACTCGGCGACCTCGAAGACCGCCCGGAACCCCCGGGCGTCCTCGTACGCGCGGTCCAGGACGGGCTCGGGCAGGCCGTGCGCGACGGTGACGTGCGGGTGGTAGGGGAAGGCCAGCTCGCGGGCCAGCGGGCCGGAGCGGACCTCGGCCTCCAGCACCCGGCACTCCTGGGCGCCCTCCTCGACCCGGACGAACACCACCGGGGAGACCGGCCGGAAGGTGCCGCTGCCCTGCAGCAGCATCCGGAACGGCCGCTGCGCGGCGGCCACCGCCCGCAGGTGGCGTTCGATCGCGGGCAGGAAGCCGGTGCGGGTCTCGGTCGGCGGCAGCAGGGTGACGTGGGTCGGTATCGACCTGGCCTGCGGGTCGCCGTGCCCGGCCCGGGCGTCCTGCACCAGGCTGCCGTACGGCTCCGGGACGTGTATGGACACGCCGATGGTGACGGCCTCGTCGAGGCCGTCACCCTCGGTGGCGGCAGCCGTCGGCATCAGCGCTTGGGCGCCAGGAAGCCGACCCGGTCGTAGACCTCGGCGAGCGTCTCGGACGCCACCGCGCGGGCCTTCTCGGCGCCCAGCGCGAGGACCCGGTCCAGCTCGGCCGGGTCGTCCAGGTACTGCTGGGTGCGGGCCTGGAACGGGGTGACCCACTCGGTGAACAGGTCGGCCAGCTCGGTCTTCAGGGCGCCGTACATCTTGCCCTCGAAGTGCGCGACCAGCTCGTCGATCGACCGGCCGCTGAGCGCGGAGTGGATCCGCAGCAGGTTGGAGACGCCGGGCTTGTTCGCCTCGTCGTAGGTCACCACGGTGTCGGTGTCGGTGACCGCGCTCTTGAACTTCTTGGCGCTGGTCTTCGCCGGGTCGAGCAGGTTGACCAGGCCCTTGTCGGTGGCCGCGGACTTGCTCATCTTCGCGGCCGGGTCCTGGAGGTCCTGGATCTTGGCGGTGGCCTTGAGGATGTACGGCTCGGGGACGGTGAAGGTCTTGCCGTAGCGGGTGTTGAAGCGGTCCGCGAGGTCGCGGGTGAGCTCCAGGTGCTGGCGCTGGTCCTCGCCGACCGGCACCGCGTCGGCCTGGTAGAGCAGCACGTCGGCGACCATCAGCACCGGGTAGGTGAACAGGCCGACCGTGGTGCGGTCGCTGCCCTGCTTGGCCGACTTGTCCTTGAACTGGGTCATCCGGGACGCCTCGCCGAAGCCGGTGAGGCAGTTCATCACCCAGGCCAGCTGCGCGTGCTCGGGCACCTGGGACTGCACGAACAGGGTGCAGCGCTCCGGGTCCAGGCCGGCGCCGAGCAGCTGGGCGGCGGAGATCCGGGTGTTCTGCCGCAGCACCGCCGGGTCCTGCTCGACGGTGATCGCGTGCAGGTCGACCACCATGTAGAAGGCGTCGTTGGCCTCCTGCAGGTCGACCCACTGGCGCACCGCGCCGAGGTAGTTGCCCAGGTGGAAGGAGCCCGAGGTGGGCTGGATGCCGGAGAGCACCCGGGGACGGTCCTTCACGGGACCGGTGACCGCTGCGTTGACCATGGGGCCATTGTTCCAGCTTCCCCGGCCGGTCAGGAAACCTCCGGGGCGAGCGGACCGGCCGGTGTGACGGTGCTCACCCGCAGCCGTTCGATCCGCCGCCCGTCGAGGCGGGCCACGGTCAGCCGGGCCCCGGTCTCGGTGACCACCTGGTCGCCCTTGCGGGGCAGCCGGCCCAGCTCGCGCACCACGAACCCGGCGACCGTCTCGTACGGGCCCTCGGGCAGGGCCAGGCCGGTCTCCTGGGTGAAGTCGGCGAGGTTGAGCAGGCCGTCGATCTCCATGCCGCCGCCGGCCAGCCGGCGGGTCGCGGTGGTGTCCTGGGCGTCGTACTCGTCGCGGATCTCGCCGACCACCTCCTCGACCAGGTCCTCCAGGGTGACGATGCCCGCGGTGCCGCCGTACTCGTCGACCACGATCGCCAGGTGGTGGCCCTCCCGGCGCATCTCGCTCATCGCCTCCAGCACCCGCTTGGTGGCGGGCAGCAGCTTCACCGGGCGGGCCAGCTCGCGCACCCGGACGGCCTGCTCGCCGCGCGCCCCGTACAGGTCGCGGACGTGCACGAAGCCGGTCACCGCGTCGTACGAGCCGTCGACCACCGGGTAGCGGGAGTGCGGGGCGGAGTCGGTCTCGTGGCGGACCTCGGCGACCGGGCGGTCGCCGTCCAGGAAGGTCACCTCGGTGCGCGGGACCATCACCTCGCGCAGCTGGCGCTCCCCGGCCGCGAACACCTCGTTGATCAACTCGCGTTCGTCCGAGCCGAGTTCGGTGTTGGCGGCGACCAGGCCGCGCAGTTCCTCGGGGCTCATCACGCCGCGCCCGGCGCTCGGGTCGCCGCCCAGCAGCCGGACCATCAGGTTGGTGGAGTGGCCCAGCAGCCAGATCGCCGGCCGCAGCACCACCGACATCACGTCCACCACCGGCGCGGCCAGCAGCGCGATCGACTCGGCCCGCTGCAGGCCGATCCGCTTGGGCGTCAACTCGCCCAGCACCAGCGAGGCGTAGGAGATCACCAGGGTCAGGCCGACCAGCGCGACCGCGTCCGCGACGCCCTC
Source organism: Kitasatospora sp. NRRL B-11411 (assembly GCF_000721345.1). NCBI lineage: Bacteria > Bacillati > Actinomycetota > Actinomycetes > Kitasatosporales > Streptomycetaceae > Kitasatospora > Kitasatospora sp. NRRL B-11411. Next base: position 98,986 of record NZ_JOGH01000001.1, read on the forward strand.
GGACAGGCCCGCCCGGACGAACACCGGCGCCAGCTTGCCCGCCAGGGTGTCGGCGCCGAACGCCGCCGACAGGAAGCCCATGCAGGTCACCCCGACCTGCACCGCCGCCAGGAACCGGTTCGGGTCCGCCGCCAGGTGCGCGGCCCGCGCGGCCCGCCGCGTCCCCACCGCCTCCAGGGCCCGGATCTGGCCCTCGCGCAGCGAGATCAGCGCGATCTCGGCGACGTTGAACAGGCCGCCCAGCATGATGAACACCAGGACGAGCGCCGCGTCCTGCAGGGTTTCGCTCACAGCCCGCAATCCTAGGGGTCAGCCCCGCCGGCGCCTGGCGGAAACGGACGGCCGGGAGCGCGCGTAACATGCCGGTGCACCCGAACCGTCCCCCGGTGGAGCCGCGCTGCACCGGAAGCGGGTCGAACCGCTGCCCCGCCGTTCCGGCTCGGGCACCCAACGGCCGAAAGCGCAGGACTGATCCCATGGCCCGGACCGACTCGTCCCCGCCGATGCCCTCCACCGACCGGTCCGCGGGACGGGCGCACGCCCGGACGGCCGCGCTGCCGCCGGCCCTGCAGCGGCTGGCCCGCGCGGTCTGGCTGCCGCCGGCCCTGCTGACCCTGGCGGCCGGCCTACTGATGATCAAGCGTCCGGTGCTGTGGCACGACGAGCTGGCCACCCTGACCGTGATCCGGCGCCCCACCGGCGCGATCCTCGCCATGCTCCAGCACGTCGACGCGGTGCACGGCTTCTACTACCTGTTCATGCACTACTGGACGTCGCTGTTCGGCGAGTCGCCGACGGTGCTGCGGCTGCCGACGGTGCTGGCGATGTCCGGCGCGGCGGCCTGCGTCGCGCTGGCCGGCCGCCGGATGTTCGGCGCCCGGGCCGGCCTGCTCGGCGGCCTGGTCTTCGCCCTGGTGCCGACCGTGGTGCGCTACGGCCAGGAGGCCCGCTCGTACGCGTTCGTGGTGCTGCTGGCCTCGGTGGCCCTGCTGGCCCTGCTGCGGGCCGTGGAGCGGCCCACGGTGCTGCGCTGGGGCCTGTACGCGCTGTCCCTGGTGGGCACCGCCTACCTGCACCTGGTGGCGCTGACCTTCCTGGCCGCGCACGGCCTGGCCGTGCTGATCGCCTGGTGGCGGGAGCGCCGCGCGTGGCGCCGCCCGGTCGGCTTCACCGCCGCCGTGCTGCTGGCCGTGGCCTGCGCGTACCCGCTGATCCACCTGGGCACCAAGCAGTCCGGGCGGCAGATCAGCTGGATAACGGTGCCGGTGCCCGACGACCTGACCCTGGTGTGGGGCGGGATATTCTGCTCGACCCTGATGGCGGGCGGCGTGCTGCTGGCGGGCGCGCTGGCCTGGGGCGGGCCGCGGCGGGACTCCGCCGCGCTGGGCACGGCGGGCGTGCTGGTGCCGGTGCTGCTGTTGTGGGAGCTGTCCCGGGTGGGCTCGGTGTCGTACTTCATCCCGAAGTACATGTTCTTCGTGCTGCCGGCCGCCTGCGTGCTGGCCGGCGGCGGCCTGGCGCTGGTCCGGCTGCGCGGCGCGGCCGTCGCGCTGGCCGTCCTCGGCCTGCTGTCGTTCCCCGACCAGGCGGCGGTGCGCGACCCGCTCTCGCACGCCCACTACGAGTACCCGAAGCCGCTGACCTGGTTCGCTCCGCTGGACTACCGGGCCGCGGCCCGGATCATCGACGCCAACTACCTGCCCGGCGACGGCGCGGCGTACGGCCAGCAGCGCGACGCCGTGTGGTGGGGCGTCGACAACGGCGTGCCGTACTACCTGCAGTACCTGCCGCACCACGTGAAGCTGCGGGACGTCACGGCCGGGGAGAGCGGGCAGCAGCGCGACGACCTGTGGCCCACGCTGTGCGCCGAGCCGGAGTCCTGTCTGCACGACGAGCCGCGGATCTGGCTGGTCTCCAAGGACGACGGCGACCCGGACGTGCTGAACACCGTGACCGTCCCCGAGCAGCAGACCCTGGACCGGCACTTCACCGTCCAGCGGGTGTGGAAGGTCTCCGGCCTGAGCGTCGCCCTGCTGGTGCGCAAGTAGCGCCCGGCGCACACGGCGAAGGCCGGGATCCCCGCGGGGATCCCGGCCTTCGCCGTGTGCGGGAGGGGGCTCAGATGAGGCCGAGCTCCTGCACCGCGTCGCGCTCCTCGGCGAGCTCGGCGACCGAGGCGTCGATCCGCTTGCGGTCGAACTCGGAGAGGTCCAGGCCCTGGACGATCTCGAACTTGCCGTCCTTGGTGGTGACCGGGAAGGAGGAGATCAGGCCGGCCGGCACGCCGTACGAGCCGTCGGAGACGATGCCCATCGAGGTCCAGTCGCCCTCGGGGGTGCCGTTGACCCAGGTGTGCACGTGGTCGATGGCGGCGTTCGCGGCCGAGGCGGCCGAGGAGGCGCCGCGGACCTCGATGATCTCGGCGCCGCGCTTGGCGACCTTCGGGATGAAGAACTTCTCGACCCACTCCTGGTCGGCGCCGACGGCGTCGAAGGCGGCCTTGCCGGAGATCTCGGCGTGGAACAGGTCCGGGTACTGGGTGGCGGAGTGGTTGCCCCAGATGGTGACCTTCTTGACGTCCTCGACGGTGACGCCGGCCTTCTTGGCGAGCTGGGCGACGGCCCGGTTGTGGTCCAGGCGGGTCATCGCGGTGAAGCGCTCGGCCGGCACGTCCGGGGCGTTGCGCTGGGCGATCAGGGCGTTGGTGTTGGCCGGGTTGCCGACCACCAGGACCTTGATGTCGTCCGCGGCGTTGTCGTTGATGGCCTTGCCCTGCGGGCCGAAGATGCCGCCGTTGGCGGAGAGCAGGTCGCCGCGCTCCATGCCCGCGGTGCGCGGACGGGCGCCGACCAGCAGGGCGACGTTGGCGCCGTCGAAGGCGGTGTTCGCCTGGTCGGTGACGGTGATGTCGCGCAGCAGCGGGAACGCGCAGTCGTCCAGCTCCATGGCGACGCCCTCGCCCGCCTTCAGGCCCTGCGGGATCTCCAGGAGGCGCAGGTTCACCGGGACGTCGGCACCCAGCAGGTGGCCCGAGGCGATGCGGAAGAGCAGCGCGTAGCCGATCTGGCCGGCGGCTCCGGTGACGGTGACGTTGACGGGGGTGCGAGTCATTTCAGCCTTCTCCTGCGATCGCCAGGTGCCCCAGGCACACCGGCGCGCTGGAGCCGAGGATGATCTCTCGATATCGAGAGACCTGGGCAAGGCTATCGCAAGGCCGAAGAGCGCGAAGCCAGGGGCGCGGGGAACCGCGTGCGGTTCCCCGCGCCCCGGCTCCGCTCACCGCATCGGGTGCCCGATCAGCCGTCCGATGTTCTCCAGCACCGGCACCCGCAGCCACGGGTCGGGCTGGGCGACCAGGGTGAGCAGCAGGATCGCGCCGCCGAGCAGGAACATCAGGGTGACGTCGGTGAACCGGCTGCGGACGGCGAGCAGCCCGACGTCGGGCAGGCCGAGCCGGAGCAGGCCGCCGAGCAGCATCGCCGCGCCGACGGTGAGCAGGCCGGGCCGGAAGTGGCCGCTCCAGGTGGTGAGCAGGCCGGCCGCGGCCACGGCGAGCACCAGGGTGATCGGCCACTGGCGCAGCGGGAGGGTGTGGCGACGGCCGAGGGCGGCCGCGGAGCCCTCCGGGGGCAGGGTGCCCAGGGTGGTGACGGGGGGACGGCGGCGGCCTCGCCGCGGGACGCCGGGCACCGGTGTCAGACGCCGGCGCGGCGCTCGGCCGCCTCGACGATGTTGTTGAGGAGCATGGCGCGGGTCATCGGACCGACGCCGCCGGGGTTGGGGGAGATCCAGCCGGCCACCTCGGCGGCGCCGGGGTGCACGTCGCCGACGATCTTGCCCTCGCTGCGGGAGACGCCGACGTCGAGGATGGCCGCGCCGGGCTTGACGTCCTCGGGCTTGACCAGGTGCGGGACGCCCGCGGCGGCGACGATGATGTCGGCCTTGCGCAGGTGCGCGGCGAGGTCGCGGGTGCCGGTGTGGCAGAGCGTCACGGTGGCGTTCTCGCTGCGGCGGGTGAGCAGCAGGCCGATGGAGCGGCCGACGGTGATGCCGCGGCCGACCACGACGACCTCGGCGCCGTCGAGGGCGACGCCGTGGCGGCGGAGCAGTTCGACGATGCCGAGCGGGGTGCAGGGCAGCGGGCCGTCGATGCCGAGGACGAGGCGGCCGAGCGAGGTCGGGTGGAGGCCGTCGGCGTCCTTGTCGGGGTCCATGAGTTCGAGCACGCGGTTCTGGTCCAGGCCCTTGGGGAGCGGGAGTTGGACGATGTAGCCGGTGCAGGACGGGTCGGCGTTGAGCTCGCGGACGACGTTCTCGACGTCCTCCTGGGTGGCGGTGGCGGGCAGTTCGCGCTGGATGGAGGCGATGCCGATCTCCGCGCAGTCCCGGTGCTTGCCGTTGACGTACCACCGGCTGCCCGGGTCGTCGCCGACCAGGACGGTGCCGAGGCCGGGGACGATGCCCCGTTCCTTGAGGGCCGCCACGCGGACGGCGAGTTCGGACTTGATCGCGGCCGCGGTGGCCTTGCCATCGAGAATCTGGGCAGTCATGGGCCCATTCTCCCGGATCCGGGGCGGGGGGCGTGCCGCCGTACCGCCCGTCGGACCGGCGCGGCGCGGCGGCCACCGAGCGTCCCCGGGGCGGACACGGAGCGTGCCGGCCCGTTGCGGTTGTGCCACGGTCCGGTGCGGGTTGCGGCTGGCGGCTGGACAGCGCGGCGTGGTACGGACGACGATGGCTTGGCAATCCCTGCCGCACCGGGTCTGGTGACGGGCCGTCCGCCGGCGGGGGACGAGATGTTCGGGGGAAGAACGACAGTGAGCGAACCGTACCTGCCGGGGCCGTCGGTCGTCCGCGGCGCGGCTGCCGCCCTGCCCGTTCGCGCCCCCCTGCGGCCGTGACCGCCCCCGGGGCCCCGGCCCCGGTCCGCGCCGTCCCGCTCCCGGCCGCGCCCCGGTGGTCGGCGGGCACCGTGCCGGGTGCGGCACTGCGGGTGCTGCTGCGGGGGGCGGTGCTCGCCGGGGCGGCGGTCGCGGTGGCGGCGGCGCACGACGCGCACGACCCGGGGGTGCTGTGCCCGCTGCGGCTGCTGACCGGGGTGCCGTGCCCGCTGTGCGGCAGCACCACGGTGTTCATCGAGGCGGGGCACGGGCGTTGGGGCGCGGCGCTGCTGGCGAACCCGGTGACGGCGCTGGCCGCCGTGCTGCTGGTGGGCTGGCCGCTCGGCCCGGGCCGCCGGTGGCGGGAGTTGTCGTACGCGGGCCGCAACCTGTTGCTGGCCGCCGCCCTGTTGCCGGCCTGGGCCTGGGAGTTGGCCCGGCTCGGCCCGTTCCGGTTCTGAACGGGCGGTCGGTCGATGGCTGTTGCCCTGTGTCCTGTCCGGATGGTCCGCTACTCTGCCCCGCGGTCGGCGTCTCTGCCCGCCCGTCCCCAGGTTTTTCCGTCCACACCCCTTCCTGCCCGGAGGCACCGATGAGTTACCCGCCCGACCCGAACAACCCGTACGGCCAGCAGCCCCCGCAGCCCGGCTACGGCTACCCGCAGCAGCAGCCCCCGCAGCAGCCCGGCTACGGCTACCCGCAGCAGCAGCCGCAGCAGCCGTACGGCTACGCGCAGCAGGTCCCGCCGCAGCCCGGCTACGGCTACCCGCAGCCGGCCGGCACGATCCAGGCCAACAACGGCTACATCAACATCGCGAACCTGGGCACGGTGAAGCTCGCCACCATGGGCCAGCGCTTCCTGGCCCGTCTCCTGGACGGCCTGGTCACCGGTGTGATCGTCAGCATCGCGATGTTCGCGGGCGTGGCCGGGATGATCGGCCTGGCCGACAAGACCACCAAGGACTGCTCGGGCTACGAGTACCCCAGCACGGGCTGGACCGACTGCGTGAACAGCAACACGCAGGCCAGCACCAACGTCGTCATGGCGATGTTCGGCCTGATCGCCGTGGTCGCCGTGTTCGGCCTGCTGTACGAGTGGCTGCTGGTCGGCCTGGCGGGCGCCACCATCGGCAAGATGGCGCTGGGCCTGCGGGTGGTCCGGGAGAACGACGGCCAGCACCCGGGCGTGGGCGGCGGTTTCATCCGCTTCATCATCCCGATGGTGGGCGCCTTCATCTGCTACATCGGCGCGCTGCTGGTCTTCCTGTCGCCGTTCTTCGACAACTCGGGCAAGCTGCAGGGCTGGCACGACCGGGCCGCCGGCACCCTGGTGGTCAAGAAGTAACCCGCCCCCGCGCAGCCCGAGGGCCCCGTACTCCGCGGAGTACGGGGCCCTCGGGCGTTCCCGGCGCCGGATCGGGCGCGCCGGGTCAGTGGAAGAAGTGCCGGGTGCCGGTGAGGTACATGGTGACGCCGGCCTTCTCGGCGGCGGCGATGACCTCTTCGTCGCGGATCGAACCGCCGGGCTGCACCACGGCCTTGACGCCCGCGGCGAGCAGGATCTCCAGGCCGTCGGCGAACGGGAAGAACGCGTCCGAGGCGGCGTAGGCGCCGGTGGCGCGCTCGCCGGCCCGCTCGACGGCGAGCTTGCAGGAGTCGACCCGGTTGACCTGGCCCATGCCGACGCCGACCGAGGCGCCGTCCTTGGCGAGCAGGATGGCGTTGGACTTGACGGCCCGGCAGGCCCGCCAGGCGAAGGACAGCTCGGCGAGCTCGTCGGCGGACAGCGCCTCGCCGGTGGCCAGCGTCCAGGTGGCCGGGTCGTCGCCGGCCGCGTCGACCCGGTCGACCTGCTGGAGCAGCAGGCCGCCGGAGATCCGGCGGGATTCGAGCGCGTCGGCGGGGGCCTCGGGGGCGCGCAGCACCCGCAGGTTCTTCTTCTTGGCCAGCACCTCCAGGGCGCCGTCCTCGTAGCCGGGGGCGACGACGACCTCGGTGAAGATCGGGGCGATCTGCTCGGCCAGTTCGACGCTCACCGGGCGGTTGACGGCGATCACGCCGCCGTACGCGGAGACCGGGTCGCAGGCGTGGGCCTTGCGGTGCGCCTCGGCGACGTCCGCGCCGGTGCCGATGCCGCACGGGTTGGCGTGCTTGATGATGGCGACGGCCGGGCCCGCGTGGTCGTACGCGGCGCGGCGGGCCGCGTCGGTGTCCACGTAGTTGTTGTAGGACATCTCCTTGCCCTGCAGCTGCTCGGCGCCCGCCAGGCCGCCGGTGCCGTCGGTGTAGAGCGCGGCCTGCTGGTGCGGGTTCTCGCCGTAGCGCAGGACGTTGCCGAGCTCCCAGGTGGAGCCCAGGAAGGTCGGGAACGCGGCCTCGGACTCGGTGTAGCCCGACTCCTCGAACCAGCTCGCCACCGCGACGTCGTACGCGGCGGTGTGCGCGAACGCGGCGGCCGCGAGGCGCTTGCGGGTCAGCAGGTCGAAGCCGCCGCCCTGCACGGCCGTCAGCACGTCCGCGTAGCGGGCCGGGTCGACCACGACGGCCACCGAGGGGTGGTTCTTCGCGGCGGCGCGGACCATGGACGGGCCGCCGATGTCGATCTGCTCGACGCACTCGTCGGGGGTGGCGCCGGAGGCGACGGTGGCGGTGAACGGGTACAGGTTCACCACGACCAGGTCGAACGGCTCGACGCCCAGCTCGGCGAGCTGCGCGCGGTGCGACTCCAGGCGCAGGTCGGCCAGCACGCCGGCGTGCACGCGCGGGTGCAGGGTCTTGACCCGGCCGTCCAGGCACTCGGGGAAGCCGGTCAGCTCGGAGACCTCGGTGACCGGGACGCCCGCGGCGGCGATCTTCCCGGCGGTGGAGCCGGTGGAGACGATGGCGACCCCGGCGGCGTGCAGGCCCTGGGCCAGCTCCTCCAGCCCGGTCTTGTCGTAGACGCTGATCAGCGCGCGCCGGATCGGGCGCACGTTCTCGGAGACGGGCTTGCTGGCGGAGGAAGCGGCGCTCATGCCGGAATCCATACCTTTCGGTCTTCGATGCGGTGTCCTTCGCGGGCCAGCCGGCCCACGACCTCGACGAGCAGCTTGCGCTCGACAGTCTTGATGCGCTCGTGCAGCGCCTCGCCGCCGTCGGCGTGGTCGGCGTCCTCGACCTCCACCACGCCCTGGGCGATGATCGGCCCGGTGTCCACCCCGGCGTCCACCAGGTGCACGGTGCAGCCGGTGACCTTCACCCCGTACGCCAGCGCGTCGGGGACGCCGTGCGCCCCCGGGAAGGCGGGCAGCAGCGCGGGGTGGGTGTTGACGGTGCGCCCGGCGAAGGCGGCGACGAACGCGGGGCCGAGGATCTTCATGAACCCGGCGGTGACCACCAGGTCCGGTGCGTACGAGGTGATGTCGGCGGTCAGCGCGGCGTCCCAGGCGGCCCGGTCGGCGTGGTCCTTGATCCGCTGGACGAAGACCGGGATGCCGGCCTTCTCCGCCCGCTCGATGCCCGCGATGCCGTCGCGGTCGGCGCCCACCGCGACGATCTCCGCCCCGTAGGCGGGGTCGGCGGCGGCGTCGATCAGCGCCTGGAGGTTGGTGCCGGAGCCGGAGACCAGCACCACCAGCCGGGCCGGTCCGGGGGTACGGGGCGGGAACACTTGGGCGTCAGCGGCAGCCACGGGCGCGATTCTCCGTACGTCGGGTTGTCGCCCGCTGGTACGTCCACCGTCGGTGGGGCCACTACGGGCGGCGGCAGGTCGGGAGCGACGGCGGCGGGTCGCCGGGCGGCCGCGGCGCTGCGGTGGCCCGAGGAACCTTGGGAAGCTGCCGACCGTCACCACGATAACGGCTGGTGGGAGGCCACCCGTAACCGGACGGCCACGCTACGCGCGTAGTTGAGACGGGGATCTCCCACCCGGCACGGCACCGACCCGGCAGGGTGCCGCACGGCCGGGAACCGGCTGGGGGATCATTGACCGACCGTCCACTCCCCCACCCCCGGACGGCCACCCGACGAGACAGGAACGGGACACCATGAGCAGCGGCGAGGACAGCGGCGAGCGCAACCCCTTCGCGCCCCCTCCGCCCGGCGCGCCCGACCATCCCTGGCGTCCCCGCACCCCGCGGCCGCCCGCCTCCGGCCCACGACCGGACGGCTCCCCCGACGAGGACCGGCCCCAGCCGCCGCCGTGGGGCCACCGCCCCGACCAGGACCCCCAGCAGCCCGCCCCGCCCAAGCCCGACGACCCGGCGCAGCGCACCGCCCGCAACGCCCTGCTGTCGGGCTTCGCCGCGCTGCTCACCGTGCTCTTCGGCCTCTACTGGCTGGCCTTCCCGCTGTCCCTGCTCGCCGTCTGGTACGCCGTCGCCGTCCTGCGCACCCCCGCCGAACCCGTCAGCGACCCGTTCGCCCCGCGCCCCGTCCGCCCCCAGGTCCCGGCCGCGCTCGGCGCCCTGCTGACCGGCGGCCTCGCCCTGGTGGTCTCGCTGAGCGTCTTCACCATCCAGTTCGCCTACCACGACTACCTGGACTGCCGGACCGCCTCGGTCACCCAGGAAGCCGCCCGCAGCTGCTCCCAGGAGTACGAGGTCCCGACCTGGCTGAGCAACCTGGCCGAAGTCTCCACCGACCAGTAGTCCCGCCCCGGCCCCGGAAACACCAGCAGCCCCCGGCGGACCGCCGGGGGCTGCTGCCGTTCGCCGTCCGACCGAATCAGACCGCGCCCGCGAAGGCGCTCCACGCGGCGACCGGCAGGGTCAGGTACGAGCCGTCCGGGTCCTTGCTGTCACGGACCAGCACCACGCCGTGGGACTCCGCGTAGGCGGTGCTGACCTCGACGCACGCGCCACCGCCCCCCGAGTAACTGGACTTGAACCAACCGGCCTTGGCCTGGTCGACAGAGAGCATGTTGCACAGATCCTTCCGAGCCTTGCTGATCAGCGCGAGGGAGTCAGCCGGGGAAAGTGCTTCGATCTGCAGGCGATGATACTCGTCCACCCATCCCGTCACGGTTTCGCTTTCGTGTTCGACATAACCCCGTTGGTGCGTCTCGGTATAGCCGACCGAGGCACCGTCAGCCAGCGTCAGCAGAATGGTCATATGCATGAAAGGGCGTCTCGCCCCGCTGGTGAACGGCATGACCTGGAGGACCACGTTGGGGCGGGCCGACAGCTCTGCCAGCCAAGCGAGTTGCCGTGCCGTCACTCCGGGCGAACCGACCACCGTGCGGATACAGCTCTCGTCGAGCACCAGGTGCAACTCCGGCGGGTCCGGCAGGTGCAGCGGGGCCTGCCGGCCGAGCAGCACGCCGATCCGTTCTTCGGCCTGCTCGGGCGTCACCGACCCCCGCTCCACATAACCGGATTCCAGCGCTCGCGCGAACTCCTCGGTCTGCGCAATGCTGGGCGTAATTCCGACTTCCCACACCCGAATGCGACGGGCTACCGCCTCAAGGCCGACGTACTCCGGAAAACCTCCGCGGAACGCGGTGTGGCCCAGCATCCACCACGCGCCCTCCAGTGCCCCCGCCGCGCCCAGCGCCCGGTCCAGGGCCCGGATGAATTCAACAGGTGGGCGTCGCCGCCCGTTCTCGATCAGGGACACGTACGCCGCCGTGTAGCCCGCCAGCCGGCCCAGCTCGCCCTGGGTGAGGCCCTCGCGTCGCCGCCGTTCACGGATCTGCCAGCCGAAGGCCGCCAGCGGGGATGACGAAGGGTCAAGTTCGTTGATGCGCACGGACGTTCCCTCTTTTCAACGTGCCGAGATGTTGAATGGAAACCGCTTCCGATCGTAGTCGCCGGTGCCGATGCTGGTGACACATCGCCGAAGGATCGGAGCAGAGAGTGAGCGGTGGGGACGAACCCCCGGCGGTCGGGCCGTACCGGCCTTCCGCCGTGGGCGAGTTGGTGCTCGACCGGAAGTCCGGGGAGGTCGTCCGGTACATGGGCGAGTGGTGCGGGCTGATGTGGGTGCGGCCGGTCGGCGGCGGGACGGAGGTGCCCGTCCACCGGGACGGTCTCGGTCCCGTCCCGGACGCCCGCGGCGGCACCGGATGACGTCGTCCGGTTCACCCGATCGAGGAGAGGAAGGAGAAGCGTTGTCAGCACAGACCGACCCGCCGACGGGGGACGCCGGCGAGCGGGCCCGCTGGATCGGCGGCGCGCTGCACCGGCTGACCGGGCGTCAGCCGCTGGTCGAGGGCACCGGTGACGGGGGGTTCCGGATCACCGCCCGGGTGGTGGAGCACCCGGACTCCGCCGTGGCGGCGGCGGTGCTCCGGGTGCTCGGCGCGGGCGACCGGTTCGGGCACGGCAGGAACGAGCGGTGGGAGCACCTGTGGACCGAGATCGACCCGCGGCGGCCGGAAGGGGGAGCGCGATGATGCACCCGGTGGAGTACTACCCGCACGGCCTTCCCGGGCTGGACTGGCACGCGGTCAGCGACGACCTGGACGGGCTGGTGCTGGCGGCTTCCCGCCACGGGGTGGCCATCGCCCGGGCCACCGATCCGCGGAAGGTGCTGGTCGTGGACCCCGACGAGTGGGCCGATCTGCGCCACGCCATCAAGCGGGGCGACTGCGACCACCTGCTCGGGGACCGCCTGCTGTGCGCCGACCCCACGCCGCGCCCCGACCCGCGCCCGGTGCCGTGCCACGGCCCGTGCCCCGGCTCGGACCCGGGCATGGACTCAGGCTCGGGCAGGGGCTCGGCCGCCGCGCCGTCCTACGACTGCTCGGAGCCCGACTCCGGAGTGACGAAGCCCGACTCGTAGGCGGCGATCACGGCCTGGGTGCGGTCCCGGGCGCCGAGTTTGCCGAGCAGGCTGCTGACGTGCGTCTTGACGGTCTGCACGCCCAGGTGCAGCCGGTCGCCGATCTCGGCGTTGGACAGGCCGCGGGCCATCAGCCGCAGCACCTCGCCCTCGCGGGCGGTCAGTCCGGCCCGGGCCACCGCGCCGCCGTCCGCCGGGTCCCGGCCGGCCCGGGCGGCGGCCAGCCGGCGGATCGAGGCCGGGAACAGCAGCGACTCGCCCGCGGCGACCAGGCGCACCGCCTGCACCACCTCGGCCGGGCGGGAGCGCTTGAGCAGGAAGCCGTCGGCGCCCGCACGCAGCGCCTCGTACACGTAGTCGTCGGCCTCGAAGGTGGTGACCACCAGGATCTTCGGCGGGCGGTCGGGGCCGCGCAGGATCGCCCGGGTCGCGGCGAGGCCGTCCAGGCCGGGCATCCGCACGTCCATCAGCACCACGTCGGGGCGCAGCGTGCGGACCAGGCCGAGCGCCTCGGCGCCGTCGGCGGCCTCGCCGACCACTTCGAGGTCGGGCTGGGCGTCCAGGACGGCGCGCAGGCCGAACCGGATCAGCTCCTCGTCGTCGACCAGCAGCACCTTGATCACCGTCACCGGCCCAACCGTAGCGGCAGCCGCACCCGCAGCAGCCAGGCCGTCCCGTCCTCGGCCGCCTCGTCGGGGCCGGCCTCGCAGTCGCCGCCGAGCAGCACCGCCCGCTCCCGCACCCCGCGCAGGCCCTTGCCGCCGCCGCGGTGCGAACTTCCCTTCACCGCAAGGCCGTTGCGGCAGGACAGTTCCAGCACCCCGCCGCTGACGGCGCCGCGGACCCGGATCGGTGCGCCCGGGGCGTGCCGCAGCGCGTTGGTGACGCCCTCCTGGACGATCCGGTACGCCTCCCGGGACAGCACGCCGGGCAACTCGGCCGCACGGACGTCGAGTTGGGCGTCGACGGGGCTGCCGGCCGACCGGGCGGCGGCGAACAGTTCGCCGACCCGGTCCAGGCCGGGACGCTCGGCGGCGGTCGCGTCCGGGCTCTCGCGCAGCAGCACCAGCATCCGTTCCAGGTCGTCCAGGGCCCGCCGCCCGGTGGTCTCGATCGCCTCCAACGCCCGTTCCCGGAACGCCGGATCGGCCACTTCGCGGGCCGCGCCCGCCTGCACCACCGTCACCGTCAGGGCGTGCCCGATCGAGTCGTGCAGCTCCCGGGCCAGCCGGTTGCGTTCCAGCAGCCGCTCCGCCCGGGCCTCGGCGGCCGCCAGCCGCTCCGCCCCCGACGGACCCAACAGGCTTACGGCGAGCGCGAGTTGGAGCTTCCCGGCGAGCACCGTCAGCCAGAGCAGGCCGGGGACGGCCGGCAGCGCCAGCAGCGGCGCGTGCACCACCGCCCGGACCGCCGCCACCGTCACCGCCCCGACCGCCACCCCCAGCCCGACCCGGGCCACCAGCCAGCACGCCGTCCGCCCCCGGTCCGCCCAGCCCGCCGACGGCGCGACCCCGATCTCCTCCTCCCGCACGGGCCCCAGCAGCAGCCGCGCCTGCACCCCCTCCCCGCGCCGCATCCCCGGCACCAGCGCCGCCAGGCACAGCAGCGGCACGTCCAGCACCACCCCCCACAGCACCGCGCGCCCCGTCGACACCCCCTCCGTCCCCGGGTACACCAGCAGCACCACCCCGGCGAACACCGTGCCGATCATCAGGTGCAGCCAGCGGGTGTACGTCACGGGACGCAGCAACGGAGCGAACAGGGCGGCCATCCGGCCATCCTGCCGCACCCTCCGGCCCGCACCCCCGCTCCGCTCGGGCCCGGCCACCGAGATCCGCCTTGTAAGGACGGCGCTCGGCGGCTCCCTCCCGGGAGGGAGGCGGACCACTCGCGGGCGGGATCCGGCGGGCCCGGTCCGGGCGGTTGACTCGAACCAGCAGCCGGACGAAGGGAGTTGCCGTGATCGAGATCCGCGACCTGACCAAGGAGTACGACGGGCGGCGGGTGGTCGACGGCCTGGCGTTCCGGGTCGAACCGGGGCGGGTGACCGGCTTCCTGGGGCCGAACGGGGCGGGGAAGTCGACGACGCTGCGGATGGTGCTGGGCCTGGACCGGCCGACGTCCGGGGCGGCGCTGGTGGACGGGCGGCCGTACGCCGCGCTGGAGCGGCCGCTGGACCGGGTCGGCGCACTGCTGGACGCGCAGGCGGTGCACCCGGGCCGGACCGCCACCGGGCAGTTGCGCTGGATCGCCGCCTCGCACGCGCTGCCGGCCCGCCGGGTCCGGGAGGTGCTGGCGCTGGTCGGCCTGGCCGAGGTCGCCGACCGCCGGATCCGGACCTTCTCGCTCGGCATGCGCCAGCGCCTGGGCGTGGCGGCGGCGCTGCTCGGCGACCCGGCCGCGCTGCTGCTGGACGAACCGGTGAACGGCCTGGACGCGGAGGGCATCCGGTGGATCCGGGGCCTGCTGCGCCGGCTCGCGGGCGAGGGCCGGGCGGTGCTGGTCTCCTCGCACCTGATGGCGGAGATGGCGGTGACCGCCGACCACCTGGTGGTGATCGGCCGGGGCCGCCTGCTCGCCGACACCTCCACCGCCGACTTCCTCGCCGTGCACGGCCGCCGCCGGGTCCGGGTCCGCGCCGTGGACCCGGCCGCGCTGGCCGCGCTGCTGTCCGCCGCCCACCCGGACGCGGTGCCGAGCGGCGACGGCGCCTTCGACGTCCCGGACGCCGACCCGGGCCGGCTGGGCGCGCTGGCCGCCGAGCACCGGGTCGCCCTGGTCGAACTCTCCGTCACCCACGACTCCCTGGAGGAGGCCTTCATGCGGATGACCGCGGACGCCGTCGAGTACCGGGCGGTGGCGGCATGAGCGCCCGCACCCGCCCGCTGCGCGCCGAGTGGGCGAAGTTCGCCACCCTGCGCCCGCTCCGGGCGGCCCCGCTGCTCGCGGTGGCGCTCAGCGCCGGGATCACCACGGCCGTCCAGGCCGCGTACGGGCACTCGGACGACTCGCTGCGGGACGACCCGATGGAGGGCCTGTTCTACGGGCTGAACTTCGGCCAGGTCGCGGTCGCCTGCCTGGGCGTCCTGCTGATCGGCCAGGAGTACGCCTCCGGGACGCTGGCCACCTCGCTCGCCGCCGTCCCGGACCGGCTCCGGTTCTACCGCGCCAAGCTCCTGCTCGGCGCGGGCCTGGGCCTGGCCGTCGGCCTGGCCGCCGTCGGCGCCCAACTGGCCGCCACCATCGGCACGGTGGGCCTGGACCCGACCGTCCCCGGCACCGCCCGGGCGCTGGCCGCGGGAGTCCTCTACCACCCGCTGCTGCTCGTCCTGTGCCTGGCGCTCACCACCGCGCTGCGCAACCAGACCGCGGCACTCGGCCTGCTCCCGCCCGCCGTCTTCCTCGGCACCACCGTCCTGGCCGGCATCCCGGGCGTCCGGGAAGCCGCCCAGTTCCTCCCGGACCGGGCCGGCCAGTACGCCCTGCGCCTCGACGACACCCCGGGCATCCACTACGGCCACACCACCGGCCTGCTCCTGATGGCCGCCTGGACGGCGGCGGCAGTCCTCGCCGGCCTGCGCACCCTGCGCCGCAAGGACGCGTGAGCAGCACCGGGCGCCGCCTTCGACGCGCCGCCTTCGACCGGCCACGCACGCACAGCAAGATCGCGAGGTGGCAGCAAGCCGGTGTCGTCGTCGCGGTCTCGCCGGCGCTCCCCTGCCGCTGCGCGCAGTTCCCCGCGCCCCTGCCTGTGCCCTCCCACCCCCGCCTACGCGGCGAGGCGGCACACCAGCCGGTACGCCCCGACCCGGGCCCTGATCACCGGGCCCACGCCGTCGCCGTGGCGGCCGAGCCACCAGCGGTGCAGCAGCGCCCCGGGGAGCGCCACGGCGAGCAGCCAGGCGCTCTGGGCGAGGGCGAACTGCCAGGGCACCGGGCCGAGTTCGGACATCCGTCCGGGGCCGAGCGCGCCGCCCGCGGCGTACCCGGCGAGCAGGCCGGGCCCGGTGGCGGCGAGGGCGGTGGCGGCGGCGACGGCGGCGGTCTGGGCCGGGGTCCAGCGGGTGGCGGCGCGGCCGAGCAGCAGGGCGGTGGCGGTCGCGGCGGCGAGCGGGGCGGCGCAGGCGAGCAGGTGCCAGTCGGGGCCGCGGTCGGCGGGCAGCAGGGTGAGCAGCGGGAAGTCGGGGACGGGGCCGAGCCGGGTGCCGAGCGGTCCGGCATGGCCGCCGGTGCCGACCGCGAAGCCCACCCCGAGGGCGTAACTCGCGCCCCAGATAAGCCCGTTGGGCACCAGTAGCAGGCAGGCCAGCAGCAGTCCGAGCCAGTCGGCCGCCCCGCCGCCGAGCCGCTGCGCGTCCTGTCCGGCGGAGCCGAGCAGCACGGCGACGGCGAACACCGCCCCGCCGCCGGCCGTCAGCGCGAGCAGCCAGCCGGCCAGGGCCCGTCCGACGGCGGCCCCGGCGCCGTCCGGCCAGTACGCGGGCGGCAGCGGCAGCCGGGGCAGGGCCCAGGGTCGGCCGAGGCCGGACCACAGGCCGTGGCCGAGTCCGGCGGCGGCGAGCAGGGCGACGGCGGCGAGGTCGGCGACCGCCCGGGAGTGCAGCAGGGCCCGCGGGTCGGCGCACTGGGCGACGGCGAGGGCCGCGACCAGCAGGTACCCGGCGTACACGGTGAGCGGGGAGCGCCAGCGGACCCATCCGCGCCCCCGGGCGCGCCGGGCCTGGCGGTGTCCGGCCCGGGAGAGCAGCACGGCGGTGACGGCGGTGAGCAGCAGCGGGGCGACGGTCAGCGGGGCGTCCTGCGGGCCGCGGGCCAGGGGGGCGCCGTGGCCGAGCAGCCAGAGCCCGAAGACCGCCCGGGCGGCGTCCTGCGCCGTGTCGTCGCCGTACGGGGCCAGCACCCACAGGCCGAACACCGGAGCGGCGACCACGGACAGGGTGAGCAGCGCGGTGCGGACGCCGGTGAGCAGGTCGGTGAGGGTGGAGCGGCTGTCCAAGTCGCTCGGCAGGCCCAGGATCGGACGGCCCATCAGCTGCGTCATGGCCCTCATGCTGCCAAGGCCACCCGTTGAGGGGTGTCAACGGGCGAACCTTCGCCGTGTCCCGGATTATCAGTACATGTGCCTTTTTCCGGCACGGACCTGCCCCGGACGCCACGGAGGAGACCGGTGACCTCGCCCTCGACCGCCGAGCCCGAGCCGACCACCGGAACCTCGCCCAGGGCCCGCGAGGACGCCGAACTCCTGCTCCGCCGCCTCGCCCCGCACGAGGCCCAGGCCCTGGCCCGGCTGGCCGCCGGCGACGACCTGCGCGCGACGGCCCGGCACCTGGGCGTCGCCCCCAGCACCGCCCGCAACCACCTCAACCGGGCGATCCGCAAACTCGGCGTCCGCGACCGCGAGGAGGCCCTCGCGCTGCTCGCCACCCTCGCCCCGGAAGCACCCCAGGCACCCCAACCCCCCGCGCCTGACGCGCCTGACGCGCCTGACGCACCGTCATCCGATTCCGCCGCCGCCGAGTTCGTCGGCCCCCCGCGCCCGGACGCGCCCGCCGACGCGCCCGCCGCCGAGCCCGCTGCCGGGCCCGCGGCCGAGCCCGCCCCCGCCACCTTCGACGAGTTCGCCGCCCGGGTGCACACCCGCCTGGTCCAGCAGACCTTCCTGCTGACCGGCCACCGCCACCGCGCCGTGCACTGCGTGCACCTGGCGCTGGGCGCGGCCGCCCGCCGGTGGGCGGAGGTGGCGGCGGACCCCGACCCGGAGGGGCGGGTGCGCGGGGCGGCGTTCGACCTGGCGCTGTCGCCCTGGCACCGGGGCGGCCCGCGGCGGGCGCACCTGCTGCGGTGGCCGCGGCGCCGGATCGCGGTCGGCGCGGCGGGCGCGCCCGAACCGCCCGAGCCGCCGCAGAAGCTGACCCGTCGTGACCGGGCGCTGGTGAAGGCCCTGCTGCGGCTGTCTCGGCCGCGGCGGCGGGCGCTGGTGCTGCACGACACGCTGGGCCTACCGGTGGAGCGGGTCGCGGTGGAGGTGGAGTCGAGCACGGCGGCCGCCGCGGGCCGGGTGCGGGCGGCCCGGGCCGCGCTGGCCCGGGAGGTGCCGGCGCTGGTCGGCGCGGACCCGGAGGAGCCGGGGTTCGCGGAGCGGCTGGCGGAGTTGCTGCACCGGGCGGCGGTGCACGGCTGCCCGGGCCCGCGGCTGCCGTCCACGGCGCGGCTGGTGGCGGACAGCCGGCTGCACACCGGCCTGGTGACGGGCGCGGCGGCGGCGCTGACGGCCGTGGTGGGCGGGGCGATCGCGGCCACCCTGCTGGGGGTGGGCCCGTCCGGGCCGGCCCGGCCGGAGCCGGTGCGGCAGACGGCCTGCACCTCGGCCGGTTCGGGCAGCGCCGGCCCGGCGGCCCCGGGCGGCGCGCCGGGGCTGCGGACGCCGTGGTGCGGGCCGACGCCCGGGGTCCCGGTCCGGGTGGCCGGCGGCCCGGTCGGCCCGCTGCCGCCGCCGCTGGCCCCGGCCGCCGCCGCGGACCTGCCAGGCCCGGACGCGCTGCCGCCCGGACCGTTCGCGGCCCGCCGCCCGCTGTTCGCCCCGCCCCCGCCGGAGCGCCGCCCGCTCCCGCCCCCGCTGGCGGGCCCGTGCGGCCCGGTCGAGCACTGCGCCCCGCCGCGCACGCCCTGACCGGGGTCGGCCGGACCCGGCCGGACCCGGGAACGCCGGAGGCGCCGCCCACCGTCACGAACGGTGCGCGGCGCCTCCGCCGTACTGCTACCTGCTACCTGCTACCTGCTACCTGCCACTGCTTACTTCGCGGCTGCGATCAGCTCGCGGGCCAGGCGGGCGGTCTCGGACGGCGTCTTGCCGACCTTGACGCCGGCGGCCTCGAGGGCCTCCTTCTTCGCCTGGGCGGTGCCGGAGGAGCCGGAGACGATGGCGCCGGCGTGGCCCATGGTCTTGCCCTCGGGCGCGGTGAAGCCCGCGACGTAGCCGACGACCGGCTTGGTGACGTGCTCGGCGATGTAGGCCGCGGCCCGCTCCTCGGCGTCGCCGCCGATCTCGCCGATCATGACGATGAGCTCGGTCTCCGGGTCCTCCTGGAACGCCTTGAGGGCGTCGATGTGGGTGGTGCCGATGACGGGGTCGCCACCGATGCCCACCGCGGAGGAGAAGCCGAGGTCACGGAGCTCGTACATGAGCTGGTAGGTCAGGGTGCCGGACTTCGACACCAGACCGATCTTGCCCGAGCCGGTGATGTTGGCCGGGATGATGCCCGCGTTGGACTGTCCGGGGCTGATCAGGCCGGGGCAGTTCGGGCCGATGATGCGGGTCTTGTTGCCCTTGGCGCCGGCGTGGGCCCAGAACGCGGCGGTGTCGTGCACCGGCACGCCCTCGGTGATGACCACGGCGAGGCCGATCTCGGCGTCGATGGCCTCGATCACGGCGGACTTGGTGAACGCCGGCGGGACGAAGATGACGGTGACGTCGGCACCGGTCTTCTCGATCGCCTCGACCACGGTGCCGAACACGGGCACCTCGGTGCCGTCCACGTCCACGGTGGTGCCGGCCTTGCGCGGGTTCACGCCGCCGACGATCTGGGTGCCGGAGGCGAGCATGCGGCGCGTGTGCTTCATGCCCTCGGAGCCGGTCATGCCCTGGACGATGACCTTGCTGTCCTTGGTAAGGAAGATAGCCATGGTGTTGAAGTCCCCTTCCTTACTTGTTGGCCAGCTCGGCGGCGCGGTCAGCGGCGCCGTCCATGGTGTCCACCTGCTCGACCAGCGGGTGGTTGGCGTCGGTCAGGATCTGGCGACCGAGCTCCGCGTTGTTGCCGTCCAGGCGGACGACCAGCGGCTTGGTGACGGCCTCGCCCTTGCTCTCCAGGAGCGCGAGGGCCTGCACGATGCCGTTGGCGACCGCGTCACAGGCGGTGATGCCGCCGAAGACGTTGACGAAGACCGACTTGACGTCGGTGTCGCCCAGGATGATCTCCAGGCCGTTCGCCATCACCTCGGCGGACGCGCCGCCGCCGATGTCGAGGAAGTTGGCCGGCTTCACGCCGCCGTGGTTCTCACCGGCGTACGCGACGACGTCCAGGGTGCTCATGACGAGGCCCGCGCCGTTGCCGATGATGCCGACCTGGCCGTCGAGCTTGACGTAGTTCAGGCCCTTGGCCTTCGCCGCCGCCTCCAGCGGGTTGGCGGCGGCCTTGTCCTCGAGGGCCTCGTGCTCGGGCTGGCGGAACTCGGCGTTCTCGTCCAGGGAGACCTTGCCGTCCAGGGCGATGATCTTGCCGTCGCCGGACTTGATCAGCGGGTTGACCTCGACCAGGAGGGCGTCCTCCTTGACGAAGACCACCCAGAGCTTCTGCAGGACGTCGGCGACCTGGTCGGCGATCTCGGCCGGGAACTTCGCGGCGGCGACGATCTCGGCGGCCTTCTCCGGAGTCACGCCCTCGTTCGCGTCGACCGGGATCTTGGCCAGCGCGTCCGGGTTCTCCTCGGCCACGACCTCGATCTCCACGCCGCCCTCGACGCTGGCCATCGCCAGGAAGGTGCGGTTGGTGCGGTCGAGCAGGAAGGAGACGTAGTACTCCTCCTTGATGTCCGCGGTCTGGGCCAGCATCACCTTGTGGACGGTGTGGCCCTTGATGTCCATGCCGAGGATCGCCTCGGCCTTGGCCACGGCGTCCTGCGGGTCGGACGCGAGCTTCACGCCACCGGCCTTGCCTCGGCCACCCACCTTCACCTGAGCCTTGACGACGGCTCGGCCGCCGAAGCGCTCCGCGATGGCGGCAGCGTCTGCGGCGGTCTCGATGACATCGCCGTCAAGCACGGGTACGCCGTGCTTGGCGAAGAGGTCCCTCGCCTGGTACTCGAACAGGTCCACGTGTTTGTCCTTGTTCGTGGTCGCGGAATGTGTCTCTACGAGCGTGCCACGGCAGGATCTTCGCTGCGGGTCGTCGACACTGAGCGGGTACGCAGATGTACGGCCTTGCGGCCCACGCAGTTGCCGGGCGCATCGTCAATCAACACGCGCGTCACGTCCGCATGGCAGGTTATCCCCGGACGACCGGCGTGTTTCGCCCGGGGCCGGGTCCGCCTTGGTGAGAACCGTCACAACCGCCCCGGTCCGGGCCCCTCACCAGCGGGGGCGCGCAGCGGTGAGGCCCACCACCGCTTCACCCGGACGAGTGGGCGCCGCACCCCTTGACCGGCCCCGGACCGTTCCGCTCACCCCCGGTCGGGCACCGGCAGCGGACGCTTCTCGATCGCCGCCGCCATGATCTCCGGGAACGCGTCCGGCGTGCAGGCGAACGCCGGGGCGCCCAGCTCCGCCAGCGCCTGCGCGTGCGCGTGGTCGTACGCCGGGGCGCCCTCGTCGGACAGCGCCAGCAGCGCGATGAACTGCACCCCCGCGGCCTTCATCGCCGCGACCCGCTTCAGCATCTCGTCGCGGATCCCGCCCTCGTACAGGTCGCTGATCAGCACCACGATCGTCTCGGACGGGCGGCTGATCTTCGACTGGCAGTACGCCAGCGCCCGGTTGATGTCGGTGCCGCCGCCCAGCTGGGTGGCGAACAGCACGTCCACCGGGTCGCTCAGCTGCTCGGTCAGGTCGACCACCGAGGTGTCGAACACCACCAGCCGGGTGTCCAGGCTCGGCATCGACGCCAGCACCGCGCCGAACACCGCCGAGTGCACCACCGACGGCGCCATCGACCCGGACTGGTCGATGCACAGGATGACGTCCTTCTTCACCGCCCGCTGGGCCCGCGCGTAGCCGACCAGCCGCTCCGGGACGACCGTGCGGTACTCGGGCAGGTACTTCGACAGGTTGGCCCGGATGGTGCGGTCCCAGTCGATGTCCCGGTGCCGGGGGCGGTTCACCCGGGCGCTGCGGTCCAGCGCCCCGCCGACCGTCGAACGGGTCTTGTCGGCGAGCCGGCGCTCCAGCTCCGCCACCACCTTGCCGACCACCGTCCGGGCCGTCTCCCGGGTGGTCTCCGGCAGCGCGTGCTTCAGCGACAGCAGCGTCCCCACCAGGTGCACGTCCGGCTCGACGGCGGCCAGCATCTCCGGCTCCAGCAGCAGCCGGTCCAGGCCGAGGCGGGAGATGGCGTCCTGCTGCATCAGCCGCACCACGCTGGTCGGGAAGTACTCCCGGATGTCCCCCAGCCAGCGCGCCACCTTCGGCGCCGACCCCCCGAGCCCCGCCGACCGCTTCCCGTCCTCCCGGTACAGCGCCCCCAGCGCCCCGTCCATCGCCGCGTCCCGCCCGGTCAGCCGCACCCCCGTGCCGTCCCCGTCGCTGCCCAGCACCAGCCGCCAGCGCCGCATCCGCTCGTCGTCCTGACGGACAGTCATTCGAATCACTCCTTAACTCCCGCGCCCCGTCAGGGGCGCGGGGAACTGCGCGAAGCGGAAGGGGGAGAGGGAGGGGGAGGTCAGGCCGTGGCCCGGCGGTCCGTCTGGCGCGGGATGCGCGGCTGCGGGACGTGCACGCCCAGCAGGAGGGCCAGCACCTCCGTGGTCGCGTCGGCGCGCTCCTCGTCGAGCGGGGCGCTCGGGGCGGAGCCCCCCGCGGGAGCCGTGAGCGGGCCGGCCGCGACCCGGGAGCCGATGGTGTGGCGGACGCCCGTCTCCAGCGAGGAGAAGGTCCGGCGCAGCACCGGCAGCAGGTCGGTGAAGGCGTCGGCCGGCACCCCGCAGAGCCAGGCGTCGAGCAGGCCGAGCAGCGTCGGGTCGTGCAGCAGCAGCGCGCCGCCGCCGGAGACGAAGCCCTCGACCCAGCCGCCCGCGTCGGCCGGTTCGGAGGCGGTGGAGAGCACCAGGCCGAGCCGCCGGCCGGCCTCCTCCGCGTCGAGCCGTCCGTCGTCCAGCAGCAGTCGCACGGCGCGGCCGCGCAGCAGGCCGGGGACGCCTGTGGCGGGGCCGCCGTGCGGTTCGCGGGCGGCGAGGGCGGCCAGCGTGCCGGCCCAGCGTTCGGCGGTGTCGCCGCCGAGCAGGGCGATCGCCTGGTGGACGGCGTCGAGTTCGGTGCGGCGGGCGGCCGCGCCGTCCGCGTCGAGGCCGGTGCAGGCGGCGGGCAGGGCGAGGCTGAGGCGTTCGGCGAGGCCGTGCGCGACGGCGGTGAGGGCGCTGGTGTCGGTGGCCCGGACGTCGCCGTAGCGCAGGGTGCGGACCAGGGCGGGGAGCGCGGCGGCCAGGTGCCCGGCGTCGGTGTCGAGCGCGGCGCGGTCGGCGAGGGCCCGCATCACCTCGGGCAGCGCGTCGGGCAGGTCGGCCAGCAGGCACTGCTCGGCGAGCGCGGTCAGGGCGGTGAGTTCGGCGTTCGCGGCGTCGGCGACGGCCTTGCCGGTGGCGGCGGAGCGCACGGTGGTGCCCCACTGGCCGGCCTCGACCAGCCGGACCGAGAACTCCGGCTCCCAGCACAGCTGCCAGGTCTCCCGGAAGGTGCCGGTGGAGTTGACGCCGTCCCGGGACGGGCGGCCCCAGTGCAGGCCGAGCAGCCGCAGCCGGTGCAGCAGCCGGGAGCGTTCGCCGTCGAGGTCCTTGCGCAGGTCGAGGACGAGGTCCCGGGGTTCGGCCTCGGGCTTGAGCCGCAGGGTGCGCTGCAGGCGGGTGAGGTCGCGCTGGAGCGGGACGGCGGGCACCGAGTCGGGGACCTCGCCGAGCGCGTCGCCGACCACCAGGCGCCGGTGCACCAGGGCGAGCGCGACGTCCGAGCCGTCGCACATCACGGCGCGCACCGCGTCCAGGGTCTCGGTGAGGCCGGGCAGCGGGCGGCCGCGCACCGCGGCGAGGGTGTCGGCGAGCCGGACCGCCTCGATGACGTGCGCGGAGGAGACCGGGTGGTCCTCGGCGCGGAGCAGTTCGGCGACCTTGGTCATCCAGCGGGCGACCGGCTGCTCGGGGGAGGTGAACAGGTGGTGGTACCAGCCGGGCGAGTCGATGCCCGCGCCGTAGCCGGTGTGCTGGGACAGCCGGCGGTGCGTCCACGGCACCCAGGTCAGCTCGACCTTGAGCTTCTTGGGCAGCTCGGCGAGCAGGGCCCGGTCGTGCGCGACGGTGGGCATCGCGGCGAGCGCCGGGACGTGCCAGGCGCCGCAGACCACGGCGATCCGCCGGTGCCCGGCCCGGCGGGCGGCCCGGACCTGCTGGCGCATGGCGGCCTCGCGGACCAGGTCGCGCCGCTCGGCGGGGTGGTGCTCGCGCAGCGCGGCCATCGCCTCGGCGAGGGCGGCGAACGGGGCCAGGGGGTCGCCGTCGGGGGTGCGGTGCTCGACCGCGTCCTCCCACCAGGACTCCGGGTCGGGGTGGCCGGCGGCGGCGGCGAGTTCGGCGATCGGGTCGACGGGCGCGGGCCCGGAAGTGCCCCCCGGCACTCCCGACCCCTCCCCTTCTTCTGACGCGCCGTCGCCGCCGGAGGTGTCGCCGTTCCCGGTAACGGTTGGGTCGCCTTCGCCGGGCGCGGCCCCGCCCTGTGCGTCCTCACCGTGTGCGTCCTCGGCGCCGCGCGGGCCGAGCGCGAGGCTCTGCGCGGCGGGCAGGTCGATGAACCGGACGGGCACGCCGGCGTCCAGCGCGTGCCGCAGCGCCACCCATTCGGGCGAGAACTCGGCGAACGGCCAGAACGCGGCCCGCGCCGGGTCGTCGGCGACGTGGGCGAGCAGCGCGACCGGCGGCACCATCTCCTTCTCGGCGGCGGCCGCGACCAGCCCGTCGGCCTCCGGCGGGCCCTCGATCAGCACCGCGTCGGGCTGCAGGGCGGCCAGCGCGGCGGCCACCGCACGGGCCGAGCCGGGGCCGTGGTGGCGCACCCCGAGCAGCGTCACCTCCGCGCCCGCCGCCCTGGCGCCCGCCGTCTCCGCGCCCGCCGCCTTGGCGCTCATGGCCTCGGCACTCACGCGGAGACCTCCCGGGCGGCCCGGTAGAAGTCCTTCCAGCCGTCGCGGTCGCGGACCACGCCCTCCACGTACTCGCGCCACACCTGGCGGTCGGCGACCGGGTCGCGGACCACCGCGCCGACGATGCCGTCCGCGACGTCGCCCGCGCGCAGCACGCCGTCGCCGAAGTGCGCGGCCAGCGCGAGGCCGTTGGTGACCACCGAGATCGCCTCGGCGGTGGAGAGCGTGCCGCTGGGGGTCTTCACCTTCGTCCGGCCGTCGGCCGTCAGTCCGGCCCGCAGCTCGCGGAAGACCGTCACCACCCGGCGGATCTCCTCGGCGCCGCCCGGCAGTTCGGGAAGGTCGAGCGAGCGGCCGAGCTGGCCGACCCGGCGGGTGACGATCTCCACCTCCTCCTCCAGGGTGCCGGGCAGCGGCAGCACCACGGTGTTGAAGCGGCGGCGCAGCGCGGAGGACAGCTCGTTGACGCCGCGGTCGCGGTCGTTGGCGGTGGCGATCACGTTGAAGCCGCGCACCGCCTGCACCTCGGAGCCCAGCTCCGGGACGGGGAGGGTCTTCTCGGACAGGATGGTGATCAGGCTGTCCTGCACGTCCGCCGGGATGCGGGTGAGCTCCTCGACCCGGGCGATCTGCCCGTGCCGCATGGCGCGCATCAGCGGGGAGGGCACCAGCGCGTCCTCGCTGGGGCCGTGGGCCAGCAGCTGGGCGTAGTTCCAGCCGTAGCGGACGGCCTCCTCGGGGGTGCCGGCGGTGCCCTGGACCAGCAGCGTCGAATCGCCGGAGATCGCCGCGGCGAGGTGCTCGGAGACCCAGGTCTTGGCGGTGCCGGGCACGCCGAGCAGCAGCAGCGCCCGGTCGGTGGCCAGCGTGGTCACGGCGACCTCGATCACCCGGCGCGGCCCGATGTACTTCGGCGTGATCACCGTGCCGTCGGCGAGCTCGCCGCCCAGCAGGTAGGTGGCGACCGCCCACGGTGAGAGCCGCCAGCGCTCCGGCCTGGTCCGGTCGTCGTGCCGGGCGAGGGCGGCCAGCTCCTCAGCGAACGCGTCCTCGGCGTGCTGCCGCAGGACCTCGCTGGTCGTCTCGGTGGTCATCGACTGCTCCGATCTCACGGGGATCTCACGGGTCATCAGAACGGTGCGCGCAGCGGGCGCGAGAGGGACGGGCGGCACGGGCGCTGACCTGGGCGGGAGAACTCCCGTTCGCCCCGTGCGAGTTCCACTCTGCCCCCCGCCACTGACAACCGGAGCCGCGGCCGCCGGTCCGCCGGTCCGCCAACTTCCTTGCCCCCCGCGGCGGACGGGCCATATCGTCCGATGGACTGATTAGCGCTCGGGGGGTGCGTGTCATGGGAGTGGTCCTGCCCGACGAGGTCGCCTGGGTCCTCGACCTCATCGGCGTCAACTGGCCGAACGTGGACGAGGACGAGTTCCGCGAGATCGCCGACAGCATGCGGGCGTTCGCCGAGGAGGTCGACGAGGGGCGCACCGACACCATCGCCGCCGTCGCCCGCCTGGTCTCGGAGAACGTCGGCCCGGCCAGCGACGCCTTCAACAACCACTGGACCTCGGTGGCGGGCAAGCACCTGGAGGGCCTCGGCGAGGCCGGCCGGCTGCTCGCCACCGCACTGGACGGCGCCGCCCTGGTGATCACCGGCGCCAAGATCGCCGCGGTCGCCCAACTCGTCGCCCTGGCCGTCGAGGTGATCGCCGCCCAGGCCGCCGCGCCGTTCACCTTCGGCCTCTCCGAGGCCGGGGCGCTGGGCGCCACCCAGGCGACCCGGCTGATCGTCCGCCGCCTGCTCAAGGAGGCCGAGCAGCAGATCGTCCAGCAGCTGCTCTCAGTCGTCGAGGAGCCCGTCCTCAACGCGCTGTCCAACATGGCCGGCGACCTGGTGCTGCAACTCGGCGAGAACGCCCTCGGCATGAAGCAGGGCGTCGACTGGGGCTCCGTCGGCCGCTCCGGCCTGGACGGGGCGAAGCAGTCGCAGCTCGGCTCCGCGGTGACCGGCGGGGAGGCCCGGCAGTGAGCGAGATCCGCCACAACTACGGCGAGACCGACCGAATGGCCCGCCGCCTGATGCAGCACGCCGAACGCCTGCACGGCGCGGCCGGCCCGCACAGCGCGCAGGCCCACAAACAGCTGCTCAAGCACCACGGCACGGACCCGCTGGCCACCGCGGTGTCCAACGGCTCGACCAGGATCCTGGACCTCATCCGCAAGGCGGAGGGCCAACTGCACGAGCACCTGCAGAACATGTCCAAGGGCCTGGAGCGGACCTCCCTCAACCACAAGGAGAACGAGGCGGACCTGGAGAAGGCCCTCAAGAGCCTCCTCAAGGTGGAGTCGAACGCCGAGGAGATCCGCAAGAAGCAGGGCCCCGAGCACCACGGCCCCAATCCCGCCCTGAAGCCGCACACCATCACGCTGGAGTGGAAGCACGGCATGCCCCGGCTGGAGTTCCTGCAGAAGGCCATGGCCCTGCAGCGGCTCGGCAAGCAGGGCAAGCTCTTCAACGCGCCGAAGGTGGACCGTGCGGACGGCATGACCCAGCGCTACAAGAGCGCCCTGGTCAAGGTCCTGCACGACAACCACAAGGGCTCGCCCGACTACAAGGCGATCATGGACCGGGTCGAGGCCATGCAGGCCGACCACGTCAACGAGCTCCAACTGGGCGGTCTCGACTCGTGGAAGAATCTCCGGATGCTGCACGGCCCGACCAACTGGGACGTCGGGACGCAGCAGATCACCAACGATCTGGTGAAGCACAAAGTCCCGGTCGGGACCCCGATCAAGATCAAGGTCAAATGGAAATGGTGGTAGCGGTGCCGAGCGGGGAGACCATGGAGCAGCTCGTTCCGGAGCTGGCACGGGTCCGGGACGAGAACCCCGACCTCCCGTCCGTCAGGTTCCACGAAGGCGCTCCGGCCGAGGAACTGTCAGACGAGCTGCCGGCGGACGTGCGCCGGCTGCTGGCGCTGAGCAACGGGATCCGCTTCGGCGTGCAGGCGTCCATCCACTCCGCTGCGGAGATCTGGTACTTCCAGGGCCCGGAGACGCTGGCCAATGCCACCGGTGCCACGAACCCGGAGGACTACCTGAACATCGGCTTCGTCGGCGAGGAGCCGCTGCTGTTCGACACCAGGGACGGCAGCGTCTGGGTCGCCCGCTCCGAGCCCGGCGGCCTCTGGTACCAGGGGTCCGACCTGCTCCGGATCGCCGACGATCTCGACGGGTTCCTGTCCGAGTGGGTCGCGGGGCCCCGGTACCCCGAACTCGTCCTGTCCAAGGCCCAGGACGAGGAGGACCGCGACCTCGACTGGGACGACTGGTGGCGCCTGCTGCAGGCCGCCGGCCGCGTCCCCGCCTGACGGCGACCGGCCCACCGCACCGCGACGACACTGGAGACCTGACGTGGCCACATACGCCGAACTCGCCGAGCTGTTCAGCCCCGACGGCATCGTCCGGATGCCCCTGGAGGAGGCCCTCGCCAACGGCATCCCGGAGGAGGACGCCCGCCTGCTCGCGGAGGTCGGCGTGCCGGTCTTCGTCGACGTGCTGTTCACGGCCAAGGTGAAGGGCGACCCGCTCGCGTACACCCTGGTGCCGATCAGCGCCGGGGACGACGGCGTCACCGTGCTGGCCCTCGGCGGCCCCACCGACGCCGACCTGATGCGCTACTGCCTGGACCTCGACAACGGGTACGTGATCCTGCTCGGCCTCGGCGAGGAGCCCACCGCCGAGATCGTGAACCGGGACCTGGCCTCCTTCGTCGAGTTCCTCTACCGGTACGCGCTGCGCCTCAAGCACGTCGCCGGGGTGTCCGACCGGCAGGCGGACGAGTACACCGCCAAGCTCCGCGAGTACCTCGCCGCCCGCGACCCGTACGCCTTCGCCGCCCCGGACAGCTGGTGGAACATGGTGTTCGGCGCCCTCACCGACTAGGACGCCCGCCAGGGCCCCGCCAGCGCCCTGAGGGGTTGTCAGTGGGTCCCCCTATCGTCGGTGCCATGGAGGAACGCTGGAGCACCGAACACGTCCTTTCGCTGGCGCCCGACCCGGCTTCCCTGAAGGCCGCGGGCAAGCTCTCCGGGCCCGCCCCGTGGTCGGCCACCGGCACCGGCGGCGGCGCGCTGTGGGGCCTGTGCAAGGGCAGCGGCAGCACGCCCTACCGGACGGCGGTGGAGCTCGGGACGCCCGCGTACAAGTGCAGTTGCCCGAGCCGGAAGTTCCCGTGCAAGCACGCCCTCGGGCTGCTCCTGCTGTGGGCCGCCGGGCCCGGGGCGGTCGCCGACGGGGCCACCCCGCCGGACTGGGTGCAGGAGTGGCTGGACGGCCGCGGCCGGGCCGCCGCCGACAAGGCCGCCAAGCAGCAGGCCAGGGCCGCCGACGCGGACCCGGAGGCCGCCCGCAAGCGGGCCGGGAAGCGCTCCGCCCGGGTCGCCGGCGGCGCCCGCGAGCTGCGGCTGCGACTCGCCGACGGCGTCCGCCGCGGCCTGGCCGACCCGCAGCCGGCCGGCGCCTGGGAGGAGGTCGCCGCCCGGATGGTCGACGCCCAGGCCCCCGGCCTGGCCTCCCGGGTCCGGGCGCTGGCCGGGGCCCCGCAGGACGAACTGCTGGAGGAGTACGCGATGCTGCACCTGCTGGCCGGCGCCTACGGCCGGATCGACACCCTGCCCCAGGCCCTCGCGGCGACCGTCCGCACCCGGGTCGGCTTCACCACCGACACCGCCGAGCTGCTCGCCGGCCCGACCGTCCGGGACCGCTGGCACGTCCTGGGCAGCCGGGACACCGCCGACGACCGGCTGACCACCCGCCGGGTCTGGCTGCGCGGCGCGAAGACCGGACGGCAGGCCCTCCTGCTCGCCTTCGGCCGCCCCGGCCAGGCCCCGGACCTCGCCCTGCCCACCGGCCGCCTGCTGGAGGCCGACCTGGCCTACCACCCCGGCGCCCGCCCGCTGCGCGCCGTCCTCGGCACCCGCTACGGCAGCCCCGAGCCCGCCCCGGCCGCCGCGCCGGCCGGCCTGTCGCCCGCCGCGGCGCTCGCCGAGTACGGCGCCGCCGTCGCCGAGGACCCGTGGCTGGACAGCTGGCCGGCCGTGCTGGCCGACGTGGTGCCGGTCCGCACCCCGGACGGCTGGCAGCTCACCGACGGCACCCACACCCTGCCGGTGCGCCGCGGCGCCCTGCCCGAGCCCGCCCTGTGGCGGCTCGCCGCGGTCTCCGCCGGCCACCCCGTCACCCTGTTCGGCGAGTGCGGCCACCACGGCTTCGCCCCGGTCACCGCCTGGGACGCCGACCACCGGCCGGTCGCCCTCGGCTGACCGGCGCCGCCGCCCCGGACCCACCACGCCCCAACCCAACCCGCACGCAACCCCGCTGACGAGCCGTCGGCCGCCGGGTCAGCCCGGCACGCCCTGACGCGCCGTCACCCACGCTCCCCGCACCGCAAGCCCACCCCCCGACGGAACGGGACGCTCCCCGGCGCCCCCTGACGCACCGCCACCGTCGACCGGAGGAAACCATGACCCGCACCCGGCAGCGCACCGCCGTCCGACGCATCACCCTGCACCACGCCGCCCGCCGCGCCGCCCTGGCCAGCGGCTGGGGCCGCCGCCACCGCACCATCACCCACCGGCCGAACGGAGTCCGGGCATGACCGCCTCCCCCCTCACCGGCACCGGCCCAACCGGCTCCGACGACTGGGCCGACCTGCAGGGCGCCGCCCTGCTCGGCACCGACCGCCGCCCGCTGCCCGAGGCCCGCACCCCGCTGTCCGCCGCCGTCGACCGGGCCGACCCGGCCGGCGCGCTGCTCGACCTGGCCGCCGTCGCCGCCGTCCGCCGCCGGGCCGGCGCGCTGCCCGCGCCCGCCGTCGACACCCCCGAGCCCGCCCCCGCCGACCCCCGGCCCGCGCTGCCCGAGGCCGCCGCCCGCCGACTGGCCGTCCTGCTCGGCACCCGCAGCGGCCACGGCACCACCGCCAACCTCTCCGAACTCCTCCCGCAGTGGCTGACCGCCGCCCGCACCCGCGGCTACCGGCTGCCGCCCGCCCTCGTCCCGGCCCTGCTGGACACCGGCCGGGCCCGCTCCGAACTCCGCTCCGACGCCGTCACCCTGGCCGGCCCGCTCGGCCGCTGGCTGGCCCCGCACAACCCCGACTGGAAGTACGTCACCCGCACCGCCGGCGACCAGGACGCCCTCGACCAGCCCGGTGAACTCCTCTGGCAGGAAGGGCTGTTCGCGGAACGCGTCACCCACCTCACCCGGCTGCGCCGCACCGACCCGGCCGCCGGGCTGGCCCTGCTCGCCTCCACCTGGAGCACCGAGCGGGCCGAGGACCGGGTGCTCTTCCTGGACGCCCTCCAGGACGGGCTCTCCGCCGCCGACGAGGAGTTCCTGGAGGCCGCGCTCTCCGACCGCTCCAAGAACGTCCGGGCCACCGCCGCGGAACTGCTCTCCACCCTGCCCGGCTCCGCCCTGGCCGCCCGGATGGCCGCCCGCGCCCGGAGCGCCGTCCGGCCCGACGGCGACCGGCTGCACATCACCCCGCCCGCCGCCTGCGACGCCGCCATGCAGCGCGACGGCATACCCGTGAAGTCCCCCACCGGGCGCGGCGAGCGCGCCTGGTGGTTCGGCGAGGTCGTCGCCGGGGCGCCGCTCGCCGGCTGGACGGCCGACACCGGCCGCACCCCCGAGCAGCTGCTCGCCCTGCCCACCACCGACTCGCCCGACGGCGGCGGCGCCGAGTGGGCCGAGGACCTGCGCGAGGCCTGGGCCCGGGCCGCCGTCCGGCAGCAGGACGCCGCCTGGGCCCGCGCCCTGCTCGGCACCCCGCCCCGCCCCGGCCGCGACACCCGCGCGCCGGGCGCCCCCGCCAAGCTGCTCGCCGTCCTGCCGCCCGCCGAACGCGCCGCCTGGACGGCCGCGTTCGTCCAGACCCACGGCCTCGGCGACGCCTTCCAACTCCTCGGCGCCTGCGCCACCCCGTGGACGCCCCCGCTCTCCACCGCCGTCGTCGCCGCCCTCAAGCGCGCCGCCGAACTCGGCTCCTACCCCTGGAGCCACAGCGGCGTCCTCGGCATGACCGAACGCGCCCTCGCCCCCGAGACCGCCCCCGCCGTGGAGGCCCTCGCCGCCGACACCTCCCCCGACACCGCCTGGTCCGACACCTTCACCCGCCTCGCCGGCACCCTCCGCTTCCGCCAGGCGATGCTCGCCGAACTCGACTAGGCCCGAACTCGACCAGACCCGGACGCGACCAGACCCGGACGCCGCAGGGGCCGGAAGCGGTGTTTCCGCTCCCGGCCCCTGCCGTGCTGCCCGTCCGGTCCGCTACGCGGAGCGCAGGTTGGACTCGACCCAGCTGACCACGTCCTGGGTGGAGGTGCCCGGGGTGAAGATGTCGGCGACGCCGAGGGCCTTCAGCTCGGTGATGTCGGCGTCCGGGATGATCCCGCCGCAGAAGACCTTGATGTCGGCGGCGTCGCGCTCCTTGAGCAGCTCGATCACCTTGGCGCAGAGGGTCATGTGCGCGCCGGAGAGGATGGACAGGCCGATGCCGTCGGCGTCCTCCTGGATCGCCGTGTCGACGATCTGCTCGGGGGTCTGGTGGAGGCCGGTGTAGATGACCTCCATGCCGGCGTCGCGCAGGGCGCGCGCGATGACCTTGGCTCCCCGGTCGTGCCCGTCGAGTCCGGGCTTGGCGACCACGACTCGGATCGGCCCCGACACCACCATGACTGCCTCCTGGACCACGTTGTCCACCACCCGGCCGCTCTCGGCCGCGGGCTCGGTGTTAACCACTTTTAACAGATCTGAGGGGAGGGTAGCGGCCCGGCGGGGCCGCCGTCCTTCCCCACCTGCCGAGAGGAGGGCAAAATCACAGCGTGCGGGGCCGCCCGGCCCGTCAGAGCTTCTCGACGGGGGCGTAGCGCAGCAGCAGTTCCTTGCGCCCGGCGGAGCCGAAGTCGACCGTGGCGCGGGCCTTGTCGCCGACGCCCTGGGTGGCGACGACGGTGCCGAGGCCGAAGCTGTCGTGGCTGACCCGGTCGCCGACGGCGAGCGCGACGACCTCCCGGTCGGTGACCGTCCGGGCGGACCTGCCCCAGCCGGCCTTCGGCGAGGCGGCCGCCGAGGAGCCGGAGCCCCGCGAGGAGCCCGAGCCGGACGAGCCCGAGGACGAGTAGCCGCGCGAGACCGGCACCGCGGCGGCGCCGGTGCGCTTCCACTCGATCAGCTTCTCCGGGATCTCCTCCAGGAAGCGCGAGGCCGGGTTGTAGGAGGGCTGGCCCCAGGCGCTGCGCAGCACCGAGCGGGTCAGGTAGAGCCGCTGCCGGGCCCGGGTGAGGCCGACGTAGGCGAGGCGGCGCTCCTCCTCCAGTTCCTTGGCCTGGTTGAGGGCCCGCATGTGCGGGAAGATCCCGTCCTCCATGCCAGTGAGGAAGACGACGGGGAACTCCAGGCCCTTGGCGGTGTGCAGGGTCATCATCGTGATGACCCCGGCCCCGTCCTCGTCGTCCGGGCTTCCTTCTGATGTCCCGGACTGCTTCGCATCCGGGATCTGGTCCGAGTCGGCGACCAGCGCGACCCGCTCCAGGAAGTCGGCGAGCGAGCCGACCGGCGGGCCCTCGTCGCCCTCGGGGCGCTCCCCCGGGTCCTTCTCGTACTCGAGGGCGACCGAGGCGAGCTCCTGGAGGTTCTCCACCCGGGTCTCGTCCTGCGGGTCGGTGGAGGACTGCAGTTCGGCGAGGTAGCCGGTCTCCTCCAGCACGGCCTCCAGCACGGCGGCCGGTCCGGCGCCGGACTCGACGACCTGGCGCAGCCCGGCCAGCAGTTCGTTGAACTTCTTCACGGCGTTGGCGGAGCGCGCGGCCATCCCGTACGCCTCGTCGACCCGGCGCAGCGCGGCGGCGAAGGAGATCCGCTCGCGGGAGGCGAGCGCGTCGATCATCGCCTCGGCGCGCTCGCCGATGCCGCGCTTGGGGACGTTGAGGATGCGGCGCAGCGGGACGGTGTCCTCGGGGTTGGAGAGCACCCGCAGGTAGGCCAGGACGTCCTTGACCTCCTTGCGCTCGTAGAAGCGCACGCCGCCGACGACCTTGTAGGGCAGGCCGACCCGGATGAACACCTCTTCGAAGACCCGGGACTGGGCGTTGGTGCGGTAGAAGATCGCCACGTCGCCGGGGCGGGCGTGGCCGGCGTCGGTGAGCCGGTCGATCTCCTCGGCGATGAACTGGGCCTCGCCGTGCTCGTCGTCGGCGACGTAGCCGACGACCTGCTCGCCCTGGTCGCCGGCCGTCCACAGGTTCTTCTTGCGGCGGTTGGTGTTGCGTTCGATGACCGAGTTGGCGGCGGTGAGGATGGTCTGGGTGGAGCGGTAGTTCTGCTCCAGCAGGATCGTCGTCGCGTTCGGGTAGTCCTCCTCGAACTGGAGGATGTTGCGGATGGTCGCGCCGCGGAAGGCGTAGATCGACTGGTCGGCGTCGCCGACCACGCACAGCTCGGCGGGCGGGATCTGCGCGAGCTGCGCGTCGGCGGGGTTCACGTAGTCGCCGTCGGCCGTCATCCGGGGCGCCTGCCCCGCGGAGCCGCCGGAGAGCTCGCGCACCAGCGTGTACTGGGCGTGGTTGGTGTCCTGGTACTCGTCGACCAGGATGTGCCGGAACCGGCGCCGGTAGTGCTCGGCGACGTCGGGGAACGCCTGCAGCAGGTTGACGGTGGTCATGATGATGTCGTCGAAGTCGAGGGCGTTGGCCTCGCGCAGCCGCCGCTGGTAGAGGAAGTACGCCTCGGCGAGCTTCTTCTCCATCGGGTTGGCGGCCTGGTCGGCGTACGTCTCCTCGTCGATCAGCTCGTTCTTGAGGTTGCTGACCTTGGCGGTGAAGGACTTCGGCGGGAACTGCTTGGGGTCGAGGTCGAGGTCCCGGCAGACCAGGGACATCAGGCGCTGCGAGTCCGCCGAGTCGTAGATCGAGAAGCTGGAGTTCATGCCCAGCTGCTTGGCCTCGCGGCGCAGGATCCGCACGCACGCGCTGTGGAAGGTGGAGACCCACATCGCCTTGGCGCGCGGGCCGACCAGCGCCTCGACGCGCTCGCGCATCTCGCCGGCGGCCTTGTTGGTGAAGGTGATCGCCAGGATCTCGCCGGGCTGCACGCCGCGGGCGGCCAGCAGGTGGGCGATCCGGTGGGTGAGCACCCGGGTCTTGCCGGAGCCGGCGCCGGCCACGATCAGCAGCGGCGACCCGGCGTGCAGCACGGCCTCGCGCTGCGGGTCGTTCATGCCCTCCAGCAGCTGCGCCGGGTCGACCACGGTGCGGGCCGCGCCGTTGCGGTGCCAGGCGTCGCGCTCGGCCTCGGCGGCGTGGTCGGTGGCGAACAGCCCGTCGGGGATGTCCTCCCCGTACGGCTCGTCGTAGGGGCCGGCGTCGTACGGCTCGTAGGGCGGTTCGTCGGCGGGCGGTGCCTCCTCCTCCGACCACTGCGGCAGCGGCGCCTGCGGCGCTGCGGGGCGGGGGCTCGACCCGACGGCGGGACGCTCGAAGCCGGGGAGCGGGAGGTCATCGAAGAGGCTACTCATGGCCCTTCGAGTCTATGACCCGCCGCCGACATCCCAGGCCGCTTCCCCGAACGGGGCCGCGGGGACCGCGGGTTCCGGCGGCCCGGCGCCGCAGGGCCGGGTCACGGGGCGTCGGGGTAGACCAGGACGACGTGGCCGCCGTACGCCGCGGAGAGCAGCGCGGCCGCGCCGAGCAGCACCGCGGGCACCGCCCGGCCGCGGGTGCGGGCCAGGGCGGTGGCGAGCGGGAGCAGCAGTCCGAAGGCGGGCAGCAGGAAGCGCGCCCGGGAGGTGAAGTAGGCGGCGTCGCCGAGCGCCAGGGCCAGCATCGCGGCGCTGTACAGCAGCAGCACCGGCGGCTGGCGGCGCAGCGCCGAGAGCGCCAGCAGCAGCACGGCGGCCAGCAGGGTGCCGGCGGCGACCACGTCGGCCAGCCAGACCGGTTCGGCGGCGGTCAGCAGGCGGCGGAAGGCGAGCAGGGTGGAGCGGCCGAGGTCGAACCGGCTCTGCCAGGCGTCCTGGACCCGGAAGTAGCCGTCCCAGCGGCCCTTGCACCACCCCACCCAGGCGACGAAGCCCGCGCAGCCCAGCGGCGCCAGCAGCGCCCCGGCCAGGGCGCGCGGGTCGCGGCGGCCGGCCGCGCCCGGGCCCGGACGCGCCCACTCCAGCAGCGCGGCGACGGCGACCGCCAGGGCGAGCGCGGCCCCGGTCGGGCGGGTCAGCCCGGCGGCGGCGCAGAGCAGCCCGGCGGCCACCCAGCGGCGCCGGAGCGCCGCGTGCACGGCCCAGGCGGCGAAGGCGGTGAACAGCGGCTCCGAGTAGGCGGCGCTCTCCACCACCGCGTACGGCAGGACGCCCCACAGCACGGCGGCGCACACCCCGGCCCGGTCGCCGTACAGCCGGGCGGCGACCGCGAAGATCCCCCCGGCGGCGGCCAGCGACGCCGCCCAGGCCACCGCGAGCGCCGCCGCGCCGACCGGGAGCAGCAGCGCGGCGGCCCGGACCAGGAGCGGGTACCCGGGGAAGAACGCGTACGCCTCGTACGGGCCGTACGGGCCGGGCACCGGCGGGGTGCCCGCGTAGCCGTGCAGGGCGATCTGCCGGTACCAGTGGGCGTCCCACATGCCGTCGAGCCGGTGCGCGGCGCCGACCGGGCCGGCCCAGCCGGCCAGCAGCAGGACTCCGGCGGCCCGGACGGCGAGGTAGCCGAGCAGGGCGGCCCGGACGGCGGGGCGGGGGTAGCGGGGGCGCCGGCGGGCGGCGGGTGCGCGGCCCGGCGCGTCGGCGTCCCCGGTCAGGACCCGGGGCACGGCCCGCCCCGTCCGGCGGGCGCCGGCCGGGCGCGGTCGCGGGGGGTGGCTGGCACGGCGCCCACGCTATGCAGCGGGGTGCGGCGGCCCGCGCAGGCTCGCCGGGCGCGGGAGCGGGCGCGGGCGGCCCGGGTCAGCGTTCCATCAGGGTGACCAGGACGTTGTGCCGGTGGGTGACGGTGCTCTTCGGGAAGGCCTTGCGCAGTGCCGCGGCCTGCGCGGGGTCGAAGCCCTCGAACGGGTCGTCGTGGACGACCGGGGCCCGGCCCGGGGCGGTGTCCTCGTCCGGCAGGACGGTGACCACCCAGACCCGCTGGACGCCGTCCAGGCAGGCCGCCGGGTCGGCGCACAACTGCGGGTAGAGCTCGCCGAGTTCGACCGCGCTGCGTTCGACGAAGACGTCGTCGAGCCGGACCCGTTCGGGCAGGTAGAGGTCGAGCGCGGTGGGGACGGCGGTGAAGATCGCGTTCCCGTAGCGCTGCGGCGCGACGCCGTCGCCGGGCCGGTAGCCGTCGGCGATCACCTTCGCCGCGGCCGCGCCGTCCCACGTGGTGTGCGCGTAGCGCTGGCGCACCACCCGCTGGTCGTGCGCGCCGAGCACCAGGACGGCGGCCAGGCCGATCGCGGTGAGCGCGCGGGGGCGCAGCGCGGCGAGGCCGGCCCCGGCCAGCACGGCCCAGGCGGGCAGCGTGAAGAGCAGGTAGCGGTCGAGGAAGTAGGAGGTGTGCCCCTGCGAGGCGGCCCACAGCAGCGGGATCGGCAGCACGGCGACCAGGCCGGCCTCCACCGCCGGGCGGCGCCCGTGCGGCCAGGCCAGCGGCAGCGCCGCGCAGGCGAGCACCAGCAGGCCGACCCAGGCCGAGCCGTACAGGTTGGGCCACATCCGGGCGACGGCCGGGACGGTGGGCTTGGCCAGCCAGCTGAGCTGCCGGCCGACCTGGTCCTGGCCGAGCGCGATCAGCGGGAGCAGCGGGAGCACCGCGCCGAGGACGGCGAGCGGGTGGCCGACCAGCACGCCGCGCGCGCGGCCGGTCCACCACCGCCCGGCCGCGACCAGGGCGTGCGGGACGATCAGGACCAGCGCGACGACGTGGAACAGTCCGGCGCCGGCCAGCGCGAGCGCGTACAGCACCCAGCGTCCGGCGGTGGGCCGTTCCAGGGCGCGCAGCAGCAGGAAGGTCGCGGCGGCGGCGAAGAGCACCACGAAGGCGTAGCCGCGGACTTCCTGCCCGTACCGGGACACCGACGGGGTCAACGCGAACAGCAGGCCCGCGACCAGGCCGGCGGTGGGCGTGAAGAGCTTGCGGCCGGTCAGCGTGACGAAGGCGGCGGCCCCGGCCATGGCCAGCGCGGAGGGGATCCGGAGCGCGAGGACGGAGTGCCCGAACGCCTCGGTCCAGAAGTGGATCAGCAGGTAGTAGGCGCCGATCACGGCGTCCAGGTTCCCCAGCAGGTGGAAGATCTCGGCCGGGGAGCGGTTCGCCGCGTTCCAGGTGGCGAGTTCGTCGTCCCACGGCAGTGGTCCGCCCGCCCCGTACAGGCAGACCGCGAGGGTCAGCGCGGTGGGCCAGACCCACAGCAGGCGGCCGGCCCGGGCCAGCAGGGCCTGCCCGGCGCGCCGTCAGGGTCCGGTCGGGGTCGGGTCGGTGTCCGGGCCGCGGGCGGGACCGCGGGCCGCTCCGACGCTCATGTGGCGGGGCCGTCGCGGTGTCCGGCCGCGGGGGCCGGCACGGCGGCGGGACGGGAGGGTCGTCGCACCCGGGGGCGACGGGGGCGGGAAGTCGGCACGGCCCTATCCAAACACACCGTCACCTGCCGCCCGTCCGCTGCCCCGCCGCTCCGTCGGCGGGCCGGACGGAAGGGGCGGGGGCAGCGGTGGGCCGGGGTGTCAGACCAGGCGGCGGGCGGTGGCCCAGCGGGTCAGTTCGTGCCGGTTGGAGAGCTGGAGCTTGCGCAGCACCGCGGAGACGTGGCTCTCCACGGTCTTCACCGAGATGAACAGCTGCTTGGCGATCTCCTTGTAGGCGTAGCCGCGGGCGATCAGCCGCAGCACCTCGCGCTCGCGCTGGGTGAGCCGGTCGAGGTCCTCGTCGACCGGCGGGGTGTCGGTGGCGGCGAACGCGTCGAGCACGAAGCCGGCCAGCCGGGGCGAGAACACCGCGTCGCCGTCGGAGATCCGGAAGATCGCGTTGACCAGGTCGGTGCCGGTGATGGTCTTGGTGACGTAGCCGCGGGCGCCGCCGCGGATCACGCCGATCACGTCCTCGGCGGCGTCCGAGACGGACAGCGCGAGGAAGCGCACCCCCTCGACGCCGGCCGAGCGGCGCAGCACCTCGACGCCGCCGCCGCCGGGCAGGTGCACGTCGAGCAGCACCACGTCGGGCCGGGTCTCGGCGACCACCCGGACCGCGGACTCGACGTCGTCGGCCTCGCCGACCACGTCGATGCCGGTCTCGTCGGTGCGCCCGATCTCGGCCCGCACGCCGGTGCGGAACATCCGGTGGTCGTCCACCAGCACCACCCGGGCCCGCCTGCCGGGTGCCTCCGCTGACGCTGCGTCAGTCATCTGCCGCCCTCTCCATCTCCAGCTCGACCTCGGTCCCGCCGTCCGGCGCGGGCCGCACCCGCGCGGTGCCCCCGTTGCGCCGCATCCGGCCGATGATCGATTCGCGTACGCCCATGCGGTCCTCGGGGAGGTCGTCGGGGTCGAAGCCGGGGCCGTGGTCGCGGACGAACACCGACACCGTCCTCCCCTCCACCTCCGCGTAGACCTGGACCGGTCCACCGCCACCGTACTTGGCGGCGTTCACCATGGCTTCCCTGGCCGCCTGCATCTGCGAGGCGATCTTCTCGTCCATCGGGCAGTCGCCGACGCAGACCAGTTCCAGATGGACGCCGTGCCGGTCCTCGACCTCGGCGACGATCTCGCGCAGGTGCTCGGCCAGGGTGTCGGGGGCGGCCTCGGCGGCGGCCTCCGGGCGGTACAGCCACAGGCGCAGTTCGCGCTCCTGGGCGCGGGCCAGGCGCAGCACCTCCTTGGGGTCCTCGGCCCGGCGCTGGATCAGGGTGAGGGTGTGCAGCACCGAGTCGTGCACGTGCGCGGCGATCTCGGCCCGCTCCTGGGCCCGGATCCGGGCGGTGCGCTCGGCGCCGAGGTCCTGCCACATCCGCAGCATGGACGGCCCGCCGAGCACCAGCACGCCCGCCACCACGGCCAGCGAGGACTCCACGACCAGCGCGACCGGGGAGTCCACGCCCTGGGTGACGAAGTAGCCGATGATGCCGGCCACCACCAGCAGCGCCCCGGCCAGCACCCGCAGGTAGGCGCCGCGGCGGCTGCCCGGCGTCGGGCCGAACCAGCTCTGCCAGCGCGAGTCGTCGGCCTGCCGCCACACCAGGGCGACGCCGATGCCGACCGCGAGCAGCGGCCACACGTACGGCTTGGCGGTCTGGATGCCGAGCGCGGACAGCAGCGCCATCACGCCGATCACCAGGGCGACCAGCGCGAACAGCTGGCCCATGCTGCCGCCCCGGCCGGGCCGGGCGCCCGCCGGGGCCGGGCCGTCGCCGGCCGCGGCGGGGGCGTCCTGCTCGCCGTGGAAGGTGCGCTCCAGCAGGTCG
This sequence comes from Kitasatospora sp. NRRL B-11411, assembly GCF_000721345.1. Taxonomy (NCBI): domain Bacteria; kingdom Bacillati; phylum Actinomycetota; class Actinomycetes; order Kitasatosporales; family Streptomycetaceae; genus Kitasatospora; species Kitasatospora sp. NRRL B-11411. The sequence continues at coordinate 139,013 of NZ_JOGH01000001.1, forward strand.
CGCAGCCACCCGAAGCGGCCGGGGTCGGCGGCCGGGCGGCGGGCGGGGGCGGCGCCGGGGGCGGCCTGGTTGATGCCCAGCGGCACCACCACCCAGAACGCGGCGTACAGCAGGGCGCCGATGCCCTCGGAGAAGAACAGCACGATGAACGCCAGCCGCACCCAGGTGACGGGCACGCCGAGGTGGGTGGCCAGGCCCTGGCAGACGCCGCCGAGGATCCGGCCGTGCGGACTGCGGTACAGCCGCCGGTAGGGCGTCCCGCCGTCCGGCGGGTCGGTCGGGACGGGCTCGGTGCTTCTGGTCTCGGGTACGGCCACGGCACCGATGGTGGCAGGTGCCGGTGCGGCGGCGCATCAGGGTCCGGCCCCTAGTCCGCCCTCAGGGACAGTTCAGGGTCGCTCCCGGGCCCCGGACGGTTGGGCGGGGCCCGGCGGCCCGGAAGGATGGAGGCATGACGGACGACCAGATCCCGGAGGACCCGCCGGCCGCCCCCGAAGCGGGCCGCCCGGCGCTCACCCGCTCCTCCCGGCACCGGGTGGTGGCGGGCGTGTGCGGCGGCCTCGGCCGCTACCTGGACATCGACCCGGTGGTGTTCCGGGTGGTGATCGCGGTGCTCGGCCTGACCGGCGGACTCGGGCTGTTCCTGTACGGGCTGGCCTGGCTGGTGGTGCCGCGGGAGGCCGCGGACGGCGAGGGCGGCAGCACCGAGCTGCAGCGGGTGCTGACCGGCCGGGTCGACGGCCAGTCGGTGGGCGCGGTGCTGGTGACGGTGATCGGCACCGGGGTGTTCTTCTCCTCGATGGGCGACGGCGGCCAGCTGTTCCCGCTGCTGCTGCTCGCCGCGCTGGTGTTCCTGGCGCTGCGCTACGACCCGGAGCGGCGGCGCCGCTTCGACGGCGAGAACCCGGCCGCGCCGGCCCCCGGGGCCGCCCCGCGCGACCGGCTGGAGGACTCCGGCCCGTTCGCCGACTGGAAGACCTGGAGCGAGTCGGTCGGCCGGGACCTGCGGGTCGAGTGGCGGGCCCGCAGCGCGGAGTTGCACGAGCGGATCCGGGCCCGGCACGCGGAGGCCGGCACGGCCCGCTCCGAGGAGTACGGCGACACCCCGCCGGTCGGCCCGTCCGGCTACCTGTGGGACCCGCGGCACCCGGAGCGCGACCCGTACGGCGGCGGCGCCACGCCGCCGCCGGGGGCGCCCGCCCGGCCGTGGTGGCAGCGCACCGACCTGCCGGAGGGCGACCCGCTGCGCAAGGAGCCGCGCGAGGAGACCTACCAGGACCGGATGGAACGCCGGATGACGGACTTCCGGGAGCGGGCCGACCGGCGCCACGAGGCCCAGCGGCAGGCCATGGAGCGGCACCGGGAGAGCATGGCCCGGCACCGCGAGTGGAAGGCCCGGCGCAAGGCCGAGCGCGGCCGCTCGGTGCTGGGGGCGTCGGCGGTGCTGGTCTCGCTCGGCGCGTCCTGGGCGGTGGGGGCGGCCGGGCACGGCGAGCACCGCTGGTCGACGGTGCTGGCGGTGGCGCTGCTGCCGCTGGGCCTGGCCATGGCGATCAGCTCCCGCTGGGGGCGGACCCGCGGGCTGACCCTGCTGGCGCTGCTGCTGACGGCGGGCCTGGTGCTGGCGGCCGGCACCTCGGCGACGGTCGCCGACTCCACCGGCGACCGCACCTGGACGGCCGCCCAGGACGACCTGCGCTCGCGGTACACGCTGGGCCTGGGCGACGCCCGCCTGGACCTGTCGGCGCTGGACCCGCACGGCGGCACCCTCGCCACCGAGCTGCGGGTCGGCGCGGGCAGCGCCCGGGTGACGGTGCCCGCCGGGGTGGAGCTGCGGCTGAAGCTGCGCGACGGCGCGGGCGGCGTCGACCTGCCGGACGGGCAGCGCTTCGACGGGCCGTTCACCGACGAGGACGTGGTGATCGAGGTCCCGGACGGCCAGCCGTCCAAGGGAGTACTGGAACTGACGGTGACGGTGGGCGCCGGCGACATCGAGGTGGTGCGGTGATGAGGAAGCATCGGTTCGACCTGTACGCGCTGGTCGCGGGCGGGCTGTTCACCGCCCTGGCGGTGCTGTACCTGGTGGCCTCGCTGAACGACCGGGAGGTGAACAGCCGCTTCGTGCTGCCGCTGGCGTGCATCGTGCTCGGCGCGGGCGGCCTGGCCGGCGCCCTGGTGGCGGCCTCCCGCCGCGGCCGGGGCGGGGCCCGCGACGACGACCACAGCCTGGACTGAGCGGGGCTCAGGCCTGCTGCGGGCCGAGCTCCAGCCGGTCGCCGCTCTTGGTGACGGCGTACTTGGGCAGCGGCTTCACGGCCGGGCCGGTGATGACCGCGCCGGTGGCGGCGTCGAAGGTGGAGCCGTGGCAGGGGCAGTACAGCTTGCCGTCCTTGGGCGGGTTGACCGCGCAGCCGGAGTGGGTGCAGACCGAGGACAGCCCGGCGTACTGCCCGGCGGCGGGCTGGACGATGTAGACGGCGTCGCCGCTGGCCGGGTCCTTGACGGTGGCGGAGCCGCCGACCGGGACCTGCGCGGCGGGCACCGCGGGCCCGGGCTGCGGGACGGGGCTGGTGGCGCCGGCGCCGCCCGCGGTCCCGGCCGCGACGGGGGTCTCGTCCCGGCCGAAGCTCGCGGTGAGCGAGCCGGAGAGCAGCCCGGCGCCGCCGAGCGCGACGGCCGCGATGCCGCCGTCCAGCAGGGCGCGGCGGCGCACCGCGTCCTCGGCGAGGCCGCGGGCCCGGTCGCGGGCGGCCCGGGCGGCGAGGTAGCCGTCGACCGACAGGTAGGGGGTGCCGGCCAGCAGCAGCGGCGTCCAGGCCAGCAGGTAGGCCAGGTCGTTGCCGAGGTAGTACGGGGTGGTGTGGAAGCTGACGGTCAGCCAGAGGGTGGCGGACAGCAGTGCGCCGCCGAGCGCGGCGACCCGGCCCCACAGGCCGAACAGGGTGCCGAGGCCGACGGCGAGTTCGCCGAAGGCGATCAGCAGGCCGAAGAAGGTCGGCGCGTGCAGCGCGGGGCCCAGCGCCCAGCCGATCGGGCTGCTGTCCTGGGCGGCCACGGTCTGGGAGTGGAAGGAGGCGGCGTCGCCGGCGCCGGCCAGGTAGTGCGCGTCGGAGAGCTTGTCGAAGGCCGCGTAGACGAAGGTCGCCCCCAGGAACAGCCGCAGCGGCAGCAGCGCGTAGCGCGCGCCCAGGGCCTTCCACTCGGTGGTCCTGGTGCCCGCCGTGCCGCCGGTGCCGGTCGCCATCGTTGCCGCCCTCTCGCTCGCCGCCCGCCGTCCGCCGGCGGGGTCGGGTCCGATTGTGCCCGGTGCCCTTCCCACATGGCCGCGCCGCCACTCCCCTGGCGCGGGAAGCGGCGGCGCGGTCACACGGTTGCCGGTGGGATCACTCCCACTCGATGGTGCCCGGCGGCTTGGAGGTGACGTCCAGGACGACCCGGTTCACGTCCTTGACCTCGTTGGTGATCCGGGTGGAGATCTTCGCCAGCACCTCGTAGGGCAGGCGCGACCAGTCCGCGGTCATGGCGTCCTCGGAGGAGACCGGGCGCAGCACGATCGGGTGGCCGTAGGTGCGGCCGTCGCCCTGGACGCCGACCGAGCGGACGTCGGCCAGCAGCACCACGGGGCACTGCCAGATCTCGGCGTCCAGGCCGGCCAGGGTCAGTTCCTCGCGGGCGATGGCGTCGGCCTCGCGGAGCAGGTCGAGGCGCTCCTTGGTGACCTCGCCGACGATCCGGATGCCGAGGCCGGGGCCGGGGAACGGCTGGCGCTGGACGATCTCGGCGGGCAGGCCGAGCTCCTGGCCGACCATCCGGACCTCGTCCTTGAACAGCTTGCGCAGCGGCTCGACGAGCTGGAACTCGAGGTCCTCGGGGAGGCCGCCGACGTTGTGGTGGGACTTGATGTTGGCGGTGCCGGTGCCGCCGCCGGACTCCACCACGTCCGGGTACAGGGTGCCCTGGACCAGGAACTCCACGGCGGGGCCCTCGTCGGCGACGATCTCGGCCTGGGCCTGCTCGAAGACCCGGATGAACTCGCGGCCGATGATCTTGCGCTTCTGCTCGGGATCGGAGACGCCCTTCAGCGCGGTCAGGAAGCGCTCCTCGGCGTCGACCACGACCAGCTTGACGCCGGTGGCCGCGACGAAGTCCTTCTCGACCTGCTCGGTCTCGCCCTTGCGCATCAGGCCGTGGTCGACGTACACGCAGGTCAGCCGGTCGCCGATGGCGCGGGCCACCAGCGCGGCGGCGACCGCGGAGTCCACGCCGCCGGACAGGCCGCAGACGGCGCGCTTGTCGCCGACCTGCTCGCGGATCAGCGCGACCTGCTCCTCGACCACGTTGGTCGTGGTCCAGTTCGGGGCGATGCCGGCGCCGCGGTACAGGAAGTGCTCCAGCACCTGCTGGCCGTGCTCGGAGTGCATCACCTCGGGGTGGTACTGCACGCCGTACAGCTTGAGGTCGTCGTTCTCGAAGGCGGCGACCGGCACCACGTCGGTGGAGGCGGTGACGGTGAAGCCCTCGGGCGCGGCCGAGCAGGCGTCGCCGTGCGACATCCACACCGACTGCCGGTCCGGGGTGCCCTCGAACAGGGTGGAGCCGGAGCGGGTGACGGTCAGCGCGGTGCGGCCGTACTCGCGGGCGCCGCTGTTGTCGACGGTGCCGCCGAGGGTCTTGGCCATCAGCTGGAAGCCGTAGCACATGCCGAAGACCGGGACGCCGGCCTCGAAGAGCGCGCGGTCGAGCTGCGGGGCGCCTTCCTCGTACACCGACGACGGACCGCCGGAGAGGATGATCGCCTTCGGGTTCTTGGCGAGCATCTCGGCGACCGGCATGGAGCTCGGCACGATCTCGCTGTAGACCCGCGCCTCACGCACCCGACGGGCGATGAGCTGGGCGTACTGGGCACCGAAGTCGACGACCAGGACGGTGTCGTTCTCGGGTGCGGACTGGGCGGGTGTATCAGCGGACACAGACGGCCTTCCGGCGGCGGTACAAGGGGGTGTCGCCCCCGAGTCTACCGGGACGCTTTCACCCGACTGCCCGCACCGCCGCCCGTGACCGGCCGGGCAGGCGAATCGTTGCACCGGGAGACCGCACGAGACGCCGGCACCCTCCAGGTGCGGGCCGCACCGGGCGGCGGAACCACGCGTGGATCATTTCCGGTCCACCGGGTGCGCGTGGCGGGCACGGGCCCGCCGTGGGACCGCGCCCCGGTGCCGCGGTCGGGTCAGCAGGGGACAGCGACCCCGTCCGCGACCGGGCGGACCCGGGGTGTGGCGGCCGGTACCGGTGCCGGCCGCCACACCTCAGTCAGCCGCCCGCTCCGGCGTACGCCCCGGTACGCCCCGCAAGCCGTTATCACGGACGGTGACCGCCTCCTGGCGGTCAGGTCCGGCGCTCCCCCGCGCCGTGTCCTGTTCCGTCCACCCCTTCTTTTACGCCGAATCGGTTGCACGGCAAGGCCCTCGTCCACGACGATGCTGGGAGGCGGGGGCTCACCGTACACCCCCGGCCGCGATGAGGCCGTCGACCCGCACGGCCCCCTTTCACGCTCCGTGAGGCCCGGACGGCCCCGGCGCGTGCCATGACCATCCTTCCCGGACGGCGCTCCTCCCCCGGCGCCGTCTCCCAGCACCGGCGCGGCCCTGACGCCGAGTGCTGCGACAAAGGGCCCCGTTCCCCCGCGGGGCCCTTTGCCCTGTCCGGGGCCCGCGGGCTCAGCCGGCGTCCGGGCGCCGGTACGCGGCGTGCGGGTCGCCGCCCGCATCGGCCGCGACGGCGGCGGTCGGCGGCAGGTCGGCCACCAGCTCGACCGACCCGTGCGCGAGGGTGTCGGCCACGGTCTGCCCGGGCAGCGGCGGCACGGCGGGCATCGGCGGGACGGACGGCGCGGGCGGGACGGCGGGAGCGGCCGGGGCGGCCGGCGGTACGGGGGTGCCGCGCACGGCGTCCAGCACGGCGGGCACCACCAGCGCGCCGAGCAGCGCCCAGAGCGCGCAGGCGACCAGCACCGACGGCAGCGACCAGCCGAGCGCGTCCCGGTCCCGCAGCGAGAACCCGCCGACCCCGGCGGCGCTGCTCCGGCTCTGGGCGGCCCAGATCGAGGTGCCGAGCAGCAGGGCGGCGGTGAGCACCGCGTACAGGCCCGCGAGCACGGCCCGGTCGCGCCGGCCCAGCCGGCCCCGGTGCGCGGACCAGCCGAGCGCCAGCGCGGCGGCCAGCGGCAGCAGCACCGCGCACCACCAGCCGCTGCCGTGGCCGTCCAGGTCGAACAGCGACATCGACCGGTGGCCGAGCCCGAAGGCGCCGGCGGACAGCAGGGTCGCGCCGCTGCCGACGCCGTGGAGCAGCAGGCCGTTGTTGGTGACCAGGCCCAGTGAGCCGCTGTCCGGGAAGACCGTGTCGGAGGAGAGCTGCACCACCAGCGCGACGGCGGTGAGCAGCACCAGCAGGCCGCCGACCACCCGGGAGGCGTGCTGCCAGGCGAGCAGCAGGCTGCCCAGCCACCCGCGCCGGGCGGCCTCGGCGCGCAGCGCGGGCGCGCCGTCCACGGCCAGCACCACGACGGCCGCGGCCAGGCCCGCGGACAGCGCCAGCGGCAGCAGCGCGGGGCCGAGCTCGACCTTCAGCTCGGCGCTCTTCGCGCCGGTGTCCGCGTCGTGGCCGGCCAGCAGGCCCAGCAGCAGCGCGAGGGCGGCGGACAGCGCGCCGGTGCGCAGCGCCTGGAGGCCGGCGGCGGCCGCGGTCGGCTCGGCGGCGGCGCTCCGGCGGCGGGCCCGGGCGGTGAGGTGCTGGCCGCCCCAGAGCGCCAGCAGCCAGCCCAGCGCGACCACGTACATGATCAGGTGGCTGTCGCTGGAGATGGTGTCCGCCCTGGTGCCGGGCGCGCTCATCACCATGCGCAGGGGGGTGCCGAAGGCGGTGAGGACCAGGGCCAGCCAGGTCTGGAAGCCCTCGGCCGACCAGGCGGTGGCGAAGATCTCCGAGCCGGCGCGGCCGTCGTCGCTGCCCGCGCCGATCACGGCGGCCAGCACCAGCAGTCCGGTCGGTGCGATCAGCACCCGGCCCGCGGTCAGCCAGCCGCGGGAGGGGACGGGCAGTTCCCGGGGGTGGTGCACCCGGCCGGCGCCCCACGGGGAGGGGCCGGCCGCGGCGGTGCCGGTGTCCTCGACGACGTCGCCGATGGCGGGCGCGGCGACCGGCCTCCCGCAGTTGGCGCAGGTCACCGCCGGGTCGGGCGAGGCCGCTCCGCAGGACTGGCAGATGGGCATGGTGGTCCCCCCGGGATGGTCCGTGTTCCGAGGGCCCGTTTATCCCACCGCGGCCGAAGGGCTGTCAATCTTCTTCCGGGGCCCGCCGGGGCACCGCCGGGACGGGCAGCAGCGGCAGCCGCAGCGCGCCGAACGCCCCTGCGGGGACGGCGGGTTGGCGCGGTGCGACGGGCGGCACGGGGCGGTAGGCGGTGCCCGGTTCGGGGCGCGGGTCGGCCTCGCCGCGGTTGGGCCACATCGACATGGCGCGCTCGGCCTGCGCGGTGATGGTCAGTGAGGGGTTGACGCCCAGGTTGGCGGAGACCGCGGAGCCGTCGACCACGCTGATCCCGGGGTGCCCGTACAGCCGGTGGTAGGGGTCGACGACGCCGGTCTCGGCGCTGTCGCCGATCGGGCAGCCGCCGAGGAAGTGCGCGGTCAGCGGGATGTCGAAGATCTCGCCGGCGGTGGAGCCGGGGAAGCCGTTGATGGAGGCGGCCAGCGCCCGGGCGCCCTCCTCGGCGGCCGGGATCCAGCTGGGGTTGGGCGCGCCGTGGCCCTGCCGGGAGGTGAGTTTCCCGTTCTTCAGCGAGACGGTCAGCGAGTTGTCCAGGGACTGCATGACCAGGCCGATGATGGTCTTCTCCGACCAGCGGTGCTGGTTCATCGACTGGACGAAGGTCCACGGGTGCCGGGCGGCGGTGCCCAGGTAGCGCAGCCAGCGCGGGCCGCGCCCGGCGCCGGACACCTGCTGGATGGAGAGCGCGCCCATCGCGTTGGAGCCCCGCCCGTAGCGGACCGGCTCGATGTGGGTGTTGGCGTCGGGGTGCACCGAGGAGGTGATGGCCACCCCGCGGGTGAAGTCGGGGCGCTCCCCGTAGCGCCGGGTGGAGGTCTGCGCGCCCACCAGGGCTTCGGAGTTGGTGCGGGTGAGGTGGCCGAGCCGGGCGGAGATCCGGGGCAGCAGCCCGCCCTCGCGCATCCGGTGCAGCAGGCTCTGGGTGCCGTAGGTGCCGGCCGCGACCACGACCCGTTCGGCGGTGATCGTGCGCGCCCCGGCCTTCTGCGCCCGCCGGGTGCGGGCGTCGGTGGGCAGCACGTCGACGGCGTAGCCCTCGCCGTGCGGGCGCAGCCGCTTGACGGTGGTCATCGGCAGGATCTCGGCGCCGGCCCGTTCGGCCAGGTACAGGTAGTTCTCGGTGAGGGTGTTCTTGGCGCCGTGCCGGCAGCCGGTCATGCACTCGCCGCACTCGGTGCACGCCTTGCGGCGGGGCCCGGCGCCGCCGAAGTACGGGTCGTCGACCTCGCCGCCGGGGGCGGCCTTGGCCTCGCCGGTGCCGTCCTGCCCGTCGCCGAAGAACACCCCGACGGGCGCCAGGTGGAAGGTGTCGCCGCAGCCCATCGCCTCGGCGGCGGCCTTCAGGTGCACGTCGGAGGGGGTCATGGTCGGGTTGAGCCGCACGCCGAGCATCCGCTGCGCCTGGTCGTAGAACGGCGCGAGCTCGGCCTGCCAGTCGGTGATGTGCCGCCACTGCCGGTCCTCGAAGAACGCCTTCGGCGGCACGTACAGGGTGTTGGCGTAGTTCAGCGAGCCGCCGCCGACGCCCGCCCCGGCCAGGATCAGCACGTTGCGCAGCAGGTGGATGCGCTGGATGCCGTAGCGGCCGAGGGCGGGTGCCCACAGGTAGTCGCGCAGGTTCCAGGAGGTGCTGGGCAGCTCCTCGCGGCGGAACCTGCGCCCGGCCTCCAGGACGGCGACCCGGTAGCCCTTCTCGGTCAGCCGCAGGGCCGCGACCGACCCTCCGAAGCCCGAACCGACCACCACGACGTCGTAGTCGTACGACACTGCTGCCCCTCCTCCGGTGCTACTTCAGTCGGAACGCCTTCATGGCCTTCAGGCCGGTGGTGAAGAACTCGGCGAACTTCCGGTCGTCCATGCCCATCGACGGGCCGATCGGCAGCAGCCGCTGCACCGCGACGGTCTGCGCCTCGGTGTAGCGCAGGATGCCCTCGGCGCCGTGCCGCCGGCCGAGCCCGGAGTCGCCCATGCCGCCCATCGGGGAGGCCACCGAGCCGTAGGCGGCGGCGTACGCCTCGTTGACGTTGACGGTGCCGGTGCGCAGCCGGGCGGCGACCTTGCGGCCGCGGCGGGTGTCCCTGGTCCAGACGCTGGAGTTCAGGCCGTACGGGGTGGCGTTGGCGGCGGTGACGGCCTCGTCCTCGGTGTCGAAGCGGTAGACCGAGACGACCGGGCCGAAGGTCTCCTCGGCGCAGACCGCCATCTCGGGGGTGACGCCGTCGAGGATGGTGGGCTCGTAGAACAGCGGGCCCAGGTCGGGCCGGGCCTGCCCGCCGGCCAGCACCTTCGCGCCGGCCTTGACGGCCTCCTCGACGTGCCGGGTGACGGTCTCCAGTTGGCGGTGGGAGACCAGCGAGCCCATGTCGGCGCCGTAGGCGAGACCGCCGCCCAGGCGCAGCGCGGCGGTCTTCTCGGCGAACTTCGCCAGGAAGGCGTCGGCGACCGAGCGGTGCACGAAGAGCCGTTCGATGGAGATGCAGAGCTGGCCGGCCGAGGAGAAGCAGGCTCGGACGGCGCCGGCCGCGGCCCGGTCCAGGTCGGCGTCGGCGAGCACCAGCATGGCGTTCTTGCCGCCGAGTTCGAGCGAGGCGCCGACCAGGCGCTCGGCGGCCCGGCGGGCGACGTCGCGGCCGGTGCGGGTGGAGCCGGTGAAGGCGACGTAGTCGGCGCGCTCGACGACCTGCGGGCCGACCACGGGGCCGTCGCCGAGCACGATCTGCCACACCTGCGGGGGCAGTCCGGCCTCGACGAACAGCTCGCGGGCCCACAGCGCGGTCAGCGCGGTCTGGGTGTCCGGCTTGTTGACCACCGCGTTGCCCGCGACGAGCGCGGGCAGCGCGTCGCCGACGGACAGTTCCAGCGGGTAGTTCCACGGCGAGATCTGGCCGACCACGCCCTTGGGGCGGCGGGCCTCGACGGCGCTGGTCAGGCCGGGCACGGCGCCGCCGCGGCGGCGGTCCTTCAGGTAGGAGTGCGCGGTGCGGCCGTAGTGCCGGGCGGCCGAGGCGACGGCCATGACCTCCTCGAAGGCGTGCAGCCGGGCCTTGCCGGTCTCCGCCTGGATGAGGTCCAGCACCTCGTCCTGCCGCCGCAGCAGCAGGTCGTGGAAGCGCAGCAGGACGCCGGCCCGGTGCCGCACCGACAGTGCGGCCCAGGCGGGTTGGGCCCGCCGCGCCCGGTCGAACGCCTGCTCGACGTCCGCCTCCGAGGAGACCGGCAGCGCGGCCAGCGCCTCGCCGGTCAGCGGCGCGAGCGTCTCGGCGCGCTGACCGCCGGTCGCGGTCACGCCCTCGGCCAGCCGCGCCACCAGCGCGGCCGGCACCGCCGAGGCGACGTCGCGCGCCGCCCCCTTCGCCGCGGGGTTGCGCCGGCCCTGGATCGTGCTCTCCGTCATGCGGGCAGCCTAGGCCCTGGAACCCGACTTGTGTACCCGCCGGTAACACCAAAAGGCGGCGGGTCGGATTCCGGTCGGACGGCGGGCGGGTCCGGTCAGATGGTGGGCGTGAAGTTGTTCAGGACGGTGGTGAACTGCCGCAGGCTGTCGCGCCAGTCCTTCTCCGGCCCGGACACGTACACCATGAACGCCGTCCCGTCGGCGCGCCGGAACTCGACCTCCTTGGCGTGGCGGCGGGCGTCCTTGGCGCCGAAGCTGAACTCCCACACCGCCGCCTCCTGCCCCTTGATCTTGGCGGTGTCGAGGCTGGTGCGCTGGTAGTCGGTGAGGCTCTTGCTGAGCGAGCCCTCCATCTGCAGGAAGTGGTCCTCGGGCGCGAGCGGCTGGCCGACCATCACCGCGAACAGCAGGAAGTGCTCCTGCTTGTCGGGCGTGTAGTAGATCTGCCCGCCGTCCTTCTCGGTGCGCACCCAGGTGCCGTTGGTGGGCAGCAGGAAGCGGAACCCGGCCGGGTCGTCCTTCCAGGTGTACCCGGCGGGCGCGGGCGCGCCGCTGGGCAGCGGGCTGTCGCTGGGCAGCGGGTTGTCCCCGGTGGGGAGCGGGGCGGGCGGGGTCGGTTCGGGCGCGACCACCGGCGTCCCGCGGTGCTGGTGCAGGTAGTACGCGCCGCCGCCCGCCCCGGCCAGCAGCAGCGCGCCGACCAGCGTCCACAGCACCGCCCGGCCGCGCCGGCGCCGGGGCGCCGGAACGGGAGCGGCGGCCGGAACGGGAGCGGGCGCGGGCACGGGCACGGGCACGGCCGGCTGCACCGGGGTGCGGACCGGCTCGGTGACCGGCTCGGCCACCGCGGCGGCGGCCGCCGCGGCAGCGGCCTCGGCCGCGGCCGTCTCCGTGGTCCGGTCGACCACCGGGACGACCTGGGTGGGCAGCCGCGGCTCCCCGGCCTGCTCGGGGACCCGGATGCTGACGGTGTGCCCGTCGGCGACCTCGCGCAGCATCCGGCCGGCCTCGTCGGCGCCGGGCCGCTCGGCCGGGTCCTTGGCCATCAGCGCGGCCAGCACCGGTCCGAGCCCGGCGGCCCGGCGCGGTTCGGGCAGCGGCTCGTCGACCACCGCGGTGAGCGTGCTGAGCGGGTTGTCCCGGCGGAACGGCGACTCGCCCTCGACCGCGTGGTACAGCGTCGCGCCGAGCGCCCACAGGTCGGAGGCCGGTCCGGGCCGCTGGCCCTGGGCCCGCTCCGGGGCCAGGTAGTCGGGCGAGCCGACCAGGTCGCCGGGGCGGGTGATGTCCATCGCGCCCTCGAACTTGGCGATGCCGAAGTCGAGCAGCACGGCCCGCCCGGTGCCGTGCTCCAGCAGCACGTTGGCGGGCTTGACGTCGCGGTGCAGCACCCCCAGCTGGTGACCGCGGTGCAGGGCGGCGAGCACCTGGAGGCCGACGCCGGCGGCCTCCCGGGGCGTCAGGGTGCCGTCCTGGTTGATCACGTCGGACAGCGCGCGGCCGTCCACCAGCTCCATCACGATCCACGGCCGGCCGTCCTGCTCCAGCACGTCGTGGATGGTGATCACGCCCGGGTGCTTGATCCGGGCCGCGGCCCGGGCCTCGCGCTTCATCCGGGTCTGGAGCATCTCCAGGTCCTCCTCCGAGAGGTGGCTGACCGTCAGCTCCTTGACGGCCACCTCCCGGTCCAGCATCTCGTCCCTGGCACGCCAGACGGTCCCCATCCCGCCGCGTCCCAGACGCTCGCCGAGCGCGTAACGCCCGGCCAGCAGACGGCCTGTCGACTGGTCCTGTGCGCCCATGACCGTCCCCCCCTTCATTCCCCCACCGCCGGTCGGACGGGGTCCTGGCAGACCGTGTGCCTGCTCGCACCGACGGTTCAGGAGGCAAGCCTAGGCTGCCCGGCGCCCGCCGGGAATCGCGCCCCGGCCTCCGCATCGCACGGTGACCGGGCGCTCTCAGCCCGCGACCGCGACGATCACCCCGATCGCCGCGCACAGCAGCACCAGCACGCCCGCCAGCACCAGCGGCCCGAGCAGTTTCGGCGGCACCCGCGGCGGGCGGGCCGGGCCCTGACGGTCCGTCGGCCGGGCCGGGCGGCGGCCGCCGCGCGGCCGCGGCACCAGCGGACCGGCCTCCGGGCGGGGCACCGGCAGCAGCGGCCCGGGCGGGCCGTCCAGGCCCGGTTCGGGCGCGAACGCCAGCAGGTCGCGCAGTTCCCGCTGCACGGCGGCCGCGTCGGGCCGGGCCGCGGCGTCCGGCCGCAGCAGCCGCTCGACCAGCGGCCGCAGCGGGCCGCAGCCGTCCGCGGGGTGGTGCTGCCCGTCCCGGACGGCCGCCAGCAGCGTCGGCAGGTCGTGCTCCGGGTAGGGGCCGTGGCCGGTCAGCAGCCGGTACAGCAGCACGCCCAGCGCCCAGGTGTCGGCGGGGGCGCCCGCGTCGATCGCCCAGCGCTCGGCGAGCGGTCCGAGCATCAGCGCCCGGGTCTCGTACACCCGGCGCGGCACCTCGCCGCCGAGCGCCGCGCACAGCTCCTCCTCGGCGGCGCCCAGCAGCAGCCCGCCGAGCATCGCCGCGCCGTCCTCGCAGACCAGCACCGTGCGCAGGGTCAGGTTCCCGTGCGTCAGACCGGCCTCGTGCACCGCCCGCAGGGCGCCCGCCAGGTCCGCGCCGATCTCCGCCACCCGGTACGGCGAGACGGGGCCGTTGCCGGCCAGCCGCTCCAGCGGCACCCCGCTCACCGCCTCCTCGGCGACCCACAGCACCTCGTCCTCCGGGCCCGCCGCGAGCCCGCGCAGCAGCCGCGGGTGCGCGGCGGCGGCCGCCGCGACCTGCGCGACCCGGGCGGTCAGCCGCGGCCCGTACGACGGCGCGGGCGCCCCCACCGGGTGCCCGGGCACCAGCAGTTCGGGCAGTTCCAGCCCGAACAGCCGCACCCGCGCCCCGCTCTGGACGTCCACCGCGGGAAGGCCGACCTCCCCCTCCGAACGGTCCGTCACCCGGTACCGCCCGGCCACCACTTGACCCGGCTCCGCTCGCATGCCTGTTCCTCACGCCGTCGTCCCGCCAGCGTACGGCCCCCGGCCGCCGCGACCTACGGCGCGGGCTGGAAGCTCTCGAAGGCGATCCGGCGGGCCAGCGAGCCGTCCGGGGCCGACCAGACCTCCTCGGGCATGGTCCAGTAGATCGCGTACCCGTACTTGCCGTTGCCGGTGACGAAGCCGCGGTTGAGCGAGTGCAGCAGGGTGCCGGTCTTGCCGGTGTAGGTCCACTCCCAGTCGGCGGCGTTGGCCCAGTCCCGGTAGGAGACGGCCTCCACCCGGACCTTGCGGTAGTTGGTCATCCTGGCGTTGCGGTCGGACTCCTGCCAGTCCTTCAGGGCGCTCGCCCCGGCCGGGGACTGCCAGTCGACGACCAGCCGCAGCCCGCGGCCCTCGAAGCGCCGGCTGGTGGCGCGGTAGTCCGGCCCCTGGTCGGACATCCAGTCGGGCAGCGCGATGCTGAACCCGGACTTGTCCTTGTACACCGCGTACCCGGCCGGGAGCTGCCCGGGCGACAGCACCGGCGACGGGTCCGCGGCGGCCGGCGCCGAGGGCGAGCCGTCGGCCGACGGGCTCGCGGACGCCTCCGCCGAGGGCGGGCCGGCCGGCGCGGACGCCGCGGCCGCCGGGGACGCCTGGTCCGCGGCGGCCGCGCCGCCGCCGTGGCCGCGGGGCCAGAACACCACCAGCGCCGCGATCAGCGCGAGCGCCGCGACCGCCGCCGCCCCGGCCAGCAGCGCCCGCCGCCGCGAGCCGAACGGCCCGCCCGCAGGCGGCACTTCGGCCTTCCGCGCGGGCCCGGCGGCCGGCCCGGCGGCCGGTTCCGCGGTCGGCGCCGCGGCCGGTTCCGGCCCGGGCTCCGGCGGCTTCGGGACGGCCACCGTCTCGGCCTCCGGCAGCGGCTTGCCGGCCGCGATCAGTTCGAGCAGCGGCCGGGCGGCGTCGGCGTCCATCCGCTTCGCCGGGTCCTTCTCCAGCAGGCCCTCGATGACGCCGCGCAGCGGCCCGGCGTTGCGCGGCTCCGGCAGCGGCTCGGTCATCACCGCGGTGAGGGTGGCCAGTGCGTCGCCCCGGTCGTACGGCGGGACGCCCTCGACCATCGCGTACAGCGTGCCGCCCAGCGACCACAGGTCGGAGGGCGGTCCGGGCAGCTTGCCGCGGGCCCGCTCGGGGGCGATGTAGGAGGGCGCGCCGACCAGCATGCCGGTGGAGGTGATGGAGGTGTCGCCCTCGACGCTGGCGATGCCGAAGTCGGTGAGCACGGTCCGCCCGTCCTCGCCGATCAGCACGTTGGACGGCTTGACGTCGCGGTGCAGGATGCCCTGGCGGTGCGCGGCGCCGAGCACCCCGAGCAGGTCGAGGGCGATCCTCGCGGCCCGTTCGGGGGCGAGCGGGCCGTCCTCGGCGACCACGTCGGCCAGCGAGCGGCCGGCCACCAGCTCCATCACGATCCACGGCCGGTCGTCCTCCTCGACCACGTCGAAGACGGTGACGGCCGCGGTGTGCCGGATCCGGGCGGTGGCCTTGGCCTCGCGCAGGGTGCGGACCACCAGCCGGTGCTTCTCGATCTCGTCGACGGTGCCGGTCATCCGCAGTTCCTTGACCGCGACGATCCGGCCCAGCATCTCGTCCTCGGCCCGCCAGACGGTGCCCATGCCGCCGCGCCCGAGCACCTCGCCGAGCCGGTAGCGGTCCGCCAGCAGTCGGCCGGTCGGTTCCTGCGGCTGCGTCATCGGTGCGCTCTCCCCATGGTGTTGCGGCCCTCGGCGGGCACCCCGGCCGTGACCTGACGGCATGTCGGACCGCCGGGGGCGGCGGTCGCACGCCGGAGCCCCCATCATCCCCTGTCCCGCCCCGGCCCGGCCACCCGCCCCCGGTCCGACCGGCCGGTGACCTCCGGGTGTCTCCCCGGCGTACGGACGCCGCAGGGCCCCCGCCGGTTGCGGCGGGGGCCCTGCGGCCTGCTGACGGGAGCTCAGCGAGGCGTCACCGGCCGGGGTTGACCGTGACCTCGACCCGCTGGAACTCCTTGAGCTCGGTGTAGCCGGTGGTGGCCATCGCCCGGCGCAGCGCGCCGAACAGGTTCATCGTGCCGTCGGGGGTGTGCGACGGGCCGGCCAGGATCTGCTCGGTGGTGCCGACGGTGCCCAGGTGCACCCGCTTGCCGCGCGGCAGCTCCTCGTGGACGGCCTCCATGCCCCAGTGGTAGCCCCGGCCGGGCGCGTCGGTGGCGCGGGCCAGCGCGGCGCCGATCATCACCGCGTCCGCGCCGCAGGCGACGGCCTTCGGGATGTCACCGCTGTAGCCGACGCCGCCGTCCGCGATCACGTGCACGTACCGGCCGCCGGACTCGTCCATGTAGTCGCGGCGGGCGGCCGCGACGTCCGCGACGGCGGTGGCCATCGGGACCTGGATGCCCAGCACGTTGCGGGTGGTGTGCGCGGCGCCGCCGCCGAAGCCCACCAGCACGCCGGCCGCGCCGGTGCGCATCAGGTGCAGCGCGGCGGTGTAGGTGGCGCAGCCGCCGACGATCACCGGCACGTCCAGCTCGTAGATGAACTGCTTGAGGTTCAGCGGCTCGGCCGCGCCCGACACGTGCTCGGCCGACACCGTGGTGCCGCGGATCACGAACACGTCGACGCCCGCGTCCACCACGGCCTTGGAGAACTCGGCGGTGCGCTGCGGCGAGAGCGCGGCGGCGGTCACGACGCCCGAGTCACGGACCTCCTTGATCCGCTCCTTGATCAGCTCGGCCTTGATCGGCTCCGCGTACACCTCCTGCAGGCGCCGGGTCGCCGCCGCCTCGTCGGTGATCGCGGCGATCTCCTCCAGCAGCGGCCGCGGGTCCTCGTACCGCGTCCACAGCCCCTCCAGGTTCAGCACGCCCAGGCCGCCCAGCTGCCCGATCGCGATGGCCTGCTGCGGCGACACCACGCTGTCCATCGGCGCCGCCAGGAACGGCAGTTCGAACCGGTAGGCGTCGATCTGCCAGGCGATCGAGACCTCCTTCGGGTCACGCGTACGGCGGCTGGGGACGACGGCGATGTCGTCGAAGGAGTACGCCCGGCGGCCGCGCTTGCCTCGCCCGATCTCGATCTCAGTCACTTCGAGCCCTTCTGCTGCTTTCCATCTCCCGACCGGGTCCCCCCGGCCACGCCCTCAAGTATCCCGTACTCGCCCCCACCTGCCCCGCCAGGGGCGCGCCCGGCCCCGGACAGCACGGGACCGCCCGGCCGCGGTCCTCCGCGGCCGGGCGGTCCCGGTGGGCTCAGCGCGCGTTGTAGTTCGGCGCCTCGACCGTCATCTGGATGTCGTGCGGGTGGCTCTCCTTGAGGCCCGCCGAGGTGATCCGGACGAACCGCCCCTTGGTCTGCATCTCCTCGATGCTGGCCGCGCCCACGTACCCCATGGTCTGCCGCAGGCCGCCGACCAGCTGGAACAGCACCGCGGACAGCGGGCCGCGGTAGGGCACCTGGCCCTCGATGCCCTCGGCGATCAGCTTCTCGTCCGAGGAGACCTCGGCCTGGAAGTAGCGGTCCTTGGAGAAGGACTTCGCCTGCCCGCGGGTCTGCATCGCGCCCAGCGAGCCCATGCCGCGGTACGACTTGAACTGCTTGCCGTTGATGAAGAGCAGCTCGCCGGGCGACTCCTCGCAGCCGGCCAGCAGCGAGCCGAGCATCACGGTGTCGGCGCCGGCGCACAGCGCCTTGCCGATGTCGCCGGAGTACTGCAGGCCGCCGTCGCCGATGATCGGGACGCCCGCGTCCTGGCAGGCCTGGGCGGCCTCGTAGATCGCGGTGACCTGCGGGACGCCGACGCCGGCGACGACGCGGGTGGTGCAGATCGAGCCGGGGCCGACGCCGACCTTCACGCCGTCCACGCCGGCGTCGAGCAGCGCCTGGGCGCCGTCCCGGGTGGCGACGTTGCCGCCGACGACGTCCACCGGCACGGCGGCCTTGATCTTGGAGATCCAGGACAGCGCGTTGTGCGAGTGCCCGTGCGAGGTGTCGACGACCAGGAAGTCCACGCCCGCGCCGACCAGCGCCTGGGCGCGGTCGAAGGCCTCGGCGGAGGCGCCGACGGCGGCACCCACCAGCAGCCGGCCCTCGGCGTCCTTGGCGGCGTTCGGGTACTTCTCGGCCTTGACGAAGTCCTTGACGGTGATCAGGCCCTTGATCCGGCCCTCGTCGTCGACCAGCGGCAGCTTCTCGATCTTGTGGCGGCGCAGCAGCGCGACCGCGTCCTCGCCGGAGATGCCGACCTTGCCGGTGATCAGCGGCATCGGCGTCATGATGTCGCCGACCTTGCGGCTGCGGTCGGTCTCGAAGGCCATGTCGCGGTTGGTGACGATGCCCAGCAGCTTGCCCTCGGCCGTGGCCACCGGCACGCCGGAGATCCGGAACCGGGCGCACAGCGCGTCGGCCTCGGCCAGCGTGGCCTCCGGGCCGACCGTGATCGGGTCGGTGACCATGCCGGACTCGGAGCGCTTCACCAGGTCGACCTGGTTGACCTGGTCCTCGATCGACAGGTTCCGGTGCAGGACGCCGACGCCGCCCTGGCGGGCCATCGCGATCGCCATCCGGGACTCGGTGACCTTGTCCATCGCGGCCGACAGCAGCGGGATGTTGACCCGCACGTTCCGGGAGATCCGCGAGGAGGTGTCGACCTGGTTGGGCAGCACCTCGGAGGCCCCGGGCAGCAGCAGGACGTCGTCGTACGTGAGTCCGAGCATGGCGAACTTCTCGGGTACGCCGGCGGCGTTGTAAGACATGGGGAACCTTCCGTGGCGGGCCGTCGTTCTGCGCACGGGCGCCCGGCTGTCATCGGCCGCCAAGGCGCCCGATGCTCTGGAGGAACCTCCAACGGAACCCCGCGCGCACCGGAGAAACTTTGGCGACCCGACCAGGCGCCGATACCCCATGGTACTGGTGACCCGGGGTAGGTCGTCGCGCCCTCTTGACAACACCCGACGGCCCGCGCTTCTTCCGCGGGCCGGACACCCGGGGCCGGGTCAGCCGCTCTCCTCCGCCAGCGCCCGCAGCCGGGACAGCGCCCGGTGCTGGGCGACCCGCACCGCGCCCGGGGACATCCCGAGCACCTCGCCGGTCTCCTCCGCCGACAGCCCGTCCGCCACCCGCAGCAGCACCAGCTCGCGCTGCCGGGCCGGCAGGTAGGACAGCAGCTCCTTGATCCACTCGGCGTCGCTGGACAGCAGCGCCCGCTCCTCCGGGCCGAGCGAGTCGTCCGGGGTCTCCGGCAGGTCGTCCGGCGGGATCACGGTCGAACCGGGCCCGCGCATCGCGGCCCGCTGCAGGTCGGCGATCTTGTGCGCGGCGATCCCGTACACGAAGGCCTCGAACGGGCGCCCGGTGTCCCGGTAGCGGGGCAGCGCGCAGAGCACCGCGACGCACACCTCCTGGGCCACGTCGTCCACGTGGTGCCGGGCCCCGCCGGGCAGCCGCACCAGCCGGCCGCGGCAGTACCGCAGCGCGAGCGGGAGCACGTAGCCGAGCAGCGCCTCGATCGCCGGGCCGTCCCCGCGGACCGCTGCCGCGACCAGTTCGGCCACCTCGGGCGACGTCCCCGCACCGAGGACGGGCGGGCGGACCGCCGCCCCCGACGGACCGTCGGATCCGGTCACCGGACCGCCCGGTGCCGACGACGGATCGGCAGCCGCACCCTCGGGGGCGGGCTGCACCGGGTCGGGCCCGGCGGCCTCCTCGTCGTCACGCATCGGTCCATGGTGCCTGGTCGGGCCGGAAAACGCGGCACCGCGTCCGGACTTGTGCATCGGAACGTTATCCGTCGCCGCGTGCACCGTGCCGCCTCCCCTGCCTGTCCGCTGGTCCCCGAGGTGCTCCACTACTCCATGGTGCAGCCTCGGGACCACAACGTCACACGTCCGAGCGAGCGCAGTTCGCGCGCCCGCTCAGCGGACCAGGCCCCAACGGAAGCCCAGCGCCACCGCGTGCGCGCGGTCCGAGGCGCCCAACTTCTTGAACAGCCGCCTGGCGTGCGTCTTCACGGTGTCCTCGGACAGGAACAGCTCGCGGCCGATCTCGGCGTTGGAGCGGCCGTGGCTCATCCCCTCCAGCACCTGGATCTCACGGGCCGTCAGGGTCGGTGCGGCGCCCATGTCCGGGCTGCGCAGCCGGCGCGGGGCGAGCCGCCAGGTCGGGTCGGCCAGCGCCTGGGTGACGGTGGCCCGCAGCTCGGCGCGCGAGGCGTCCTTGTGCAGGTAGCCGCGGGCCCCGGCGGCGACCGCGAGGGCCACCCCGTCCAGGTCCTCGGCGACGGTGAGCATGATGATCCGGGCGCCCGGGTCGGCCGACAGCAGCCGGCGGACCGTCTCCACCCCGCCGAGGCCGGGCATCCGGACGTCCATCAGAACGAGATCGGAACGGTCGGCCACCCAGCGGCGGAGGACCTCCTCACCGTTCGTCGCAGTGGTCACCCGGTCCACGCCGGGCACGGTCGCCACCGCACGGCGAAGCGCCTCCCGGGCGAGCGGGGAATCGTCGCAGACGAGTACGGATGTCATGACCGTCGTCCTCCGCAGCTGATCCGCGTCACGTTGAGCCTCCTGGCTGGTACGAACCTCTCCGACACGGCCCCCGGACGGACCCGTCCCGATCGCCTCGCTGCGCGACCGTTCCCTGTCCTGCGCCCGCTGACCGCCTCCGTACATCCAACGACCGTCACTCGAATGAGTTACGGCCTCACGTCCATATCCACCACTGTACGTGGCCGACCCATCACAGAAGAGCCACCTCGCGGTGCACACGCCGCACTTTTGTGCAGCTCGCGCGCGGTGCCCGCGCCGCGCACGCCCTCCGCGGAGGGCCCGCGCCCGGTCGGGCACCCGATCGGTGCAGCAATCGGGTTCAAACCTCTTGCCCCGTTTGTCCGTTTTTATAGCTTCTGTCAGGTCATTGACTGATTCGTCGGACTGTGGGTGACTTGTCCGTGTAGTTGGCGTAAGTCATATTTCCAGGTGTCCGTACCGGCCCCGTGCAGCCTCGCCGCAGCAGTCGCAGCCGAGCCGCCAGGTCCCGAGCCATGAAGGGAATGAGCCATGGCAGATTTCTCCCGCCTCCCCGGCCCCAACGCAGACCTCTGGGACTGGCAGCTCTCCGCCGCCTGCCGCGGCGTCGACAGCTCGCTGTTCTTCCACCCCGAGGGCGAGCGCGGCGCGGCCCGAACCTCCCGCGAGACGAGCGCCAAAGAGGTCTGCATGCGCTGCCCGGTCCGCACCCAGTGCGCGGCCCACGCCCTGGCCGTCCGCGAGCCCTACGGGGTCTGGGGCGGCATGACCGAGGACGAACGCGAGGAGCTGCTCGGCCGCTCCCGCAACCGCCTGGCCGAAGTCCCGCTGGCGATGCCGCAGACCATCCGCCGCTGAACCCCCGCCCCGCCGCGGCCGTCCCCGCCGCAGCGGCCCGCACCACGCGGACGCGTCGCCCGCCCGTCCCCGGCCGGCGCCGCGCTCAGCGGGCGGCGGCCGACGCCGCGAGCTGGTCCAGCATCAGCGCCACCGCCGGAACCTCCGCCAGGTCCGGCAGGGTCAGCGCCACCACCTCGCGCCGGGCCGGCTCGCCCGACGCCACCCGCACCGGCACCGCCGCCACCCCGGGGTGCCGCACCGACTCCAGCGCCAGCCCCGGCAGCACCGCCACCCCCAGGCCCGCGCCGACCAGGCCCACCACCGCCGGGTAGTCGTCGGTGGCGAACTCGATCGCCGGCGCGAAGCCCGCGTCCGTGCACAGCTCCACCAGGTGCCCCCGGCACTGCGGACAGCCCGCGATCCACTGCTCCCCCGCCAGCTCCGCCAGGTCCACCGGGTCGCCCTCGCCCCGGCCCGCCAGCGGGTGCCCGGCCGGCACCAGGCCCACCAGCGGATCGTCCAGCAGCGGGCGCACCACCAGTTCCGTCCAGTCGTTCGCGGCCGCCGTCGCCGCCGCCTCCAGCGCCGCCTCGGCCCGCGCCTCGCGCAGCGTCGCGTGCGGGGACGGCAGGCTCAGCCCGCCCTGCGAGTCCGGGTAGCGGAACGCCAGCGCGACCTCGCACTCGCCGCCCCGCAGCATCGCCAGCGCCTGGGTCGGCTCCGCCTCCACCAGCGAGACCCGCACCCCCGGGTGCGCCGCCCGCACCTGCGCCACCGACCGCGGCACCAGCGTCGAACTCGCCGTCGGGAACGAGACCAGCCGCACCCGCCCGGCCCGCAGCCCGGCGATCGCCGCGACCTCCTCCTCGGCCGCCGACAGCCCCGCGAGGATCCCGTCCGCGTGCCGCAGCAGCACCCGCCCGGCCTCGCTCAACTGCATCTCCCGCCCCGACCGCACCACCAGCGGGGTGTCCACCGCCTTCTCCAGCGCCTTCATCTGCTGGCTCACCGCGGGCTGCGTGCACCCCAGTTCGCGCGCCGCGGCGGAGAACGACCCGGTCCGGGCGACGGCGTGCAGGACGCGGAGGTGGCGGGCTTCGATCACGCCGTCAACTGTAAGGGGAGCCGGAAAACACCAGGGCCCGAGAGACTGCGAAAGCGGGGGCGCGGGGAACTGCGCGCCCGGCCCGGCACCGCCCGCGGCCGGCGACGTGCCTCCGGCCTCACCCGCCCCGCTCCACGCGAAGGGGCGCGAGGCCCCGGCGGCCCGAGCCCGGCACCACGGGGGTGCCCGGCCGGTCGCGCAGTTCCTCGCGCCCCTTCAGTGCCTGGCGGCTAGCCGTTTCAGTGGCTGTGGCCGTGGCCGCCGTGCGAGTGGCCGTGGCCCGCGGCCTCCTCCTCTTCCTTCTTCTCCACCACGAGGGTCTCGGTGGTGAGCAGCAGGGAGGCGATGGAGGCGGCGTTCTCCAGGGCGGAGCGGGTGACCTTGACCGGGTCGATGACGCCGGCCTTGACCAGGTCGCCGTACTCGCCGGTGGCGGCGTTGTAGCCCTGGCCGGCCTCCAGCTCGGCGACCTTGGAGGTGATGACGTAGCCCTCCAGGCCGGCGTTCTGGGCGATCCAGCGCAGCGGCTCGGCGAGCGCCTTGCGGACGACGGCGACACCGGTGGCCTCGTCGCCGGACAGGCCGAGGCCGTCCGCCAGGACCTTCGCGGCGTGGACGAGCGAGGCGCCGCCGCCGGCGACGATGCCCTCCTCGACCGCGGCGCGGGTCGCCGAGATGGCGTCCTCCAGGCGGTGCTTGCGCTCCTTGAGCTCGACCTCGGTGGCCGCGCCGACCTTGATCACGCAGACGCCGCCGGCCAGCTTGGCGAGGCGCTCCTGGAGCTTCTCGCGGTCCCAGTCGGAGTCGGTGTTGGCGATCTCGGCCTTGATCTGGGCGACCCGGCCCGCGACCTCGGCGGAGTCGCCGGCGCCGTCGACCACGATGGTCTCGTCCTTGGTGACGGTGATCCGGCGGGCGGTGCCGAGCACGTCCAGGCCGACCTGGTCGAGCTTGAGGCCGACCTCCTCGGAGACGACCTGGCCGCCGGTGAGGGTGGCGATGTCGCCGAGGATCGCCTTGCGGCGGTCGCCGAAGCCGGGGGCCTTGACCGCGACCGCGTTGAAGGTGCCGCGGATCTTGTTGACCACCAGGGTGGAGAGGGCCTCGCCGTCGACGTCCTCGGCGATGATCAGCAGCGGGCGGGAGCCGCCGGCCTGCAGGACCTTCTCCAGCAGCGGCAGGAGCTCCTGGATGGAGGAGATCTTGCCCTGGTTGATCAGGACGTACGGGTCCTCCAGGACGGCTTCCTGGCGCTCCGCGTCGGTGACGAAGTACGGCGACAGGTAGCCCTTGTCGAACTGCATGCCCTCGGTGAACTCGAGCTCGACGCCGAAGGTGTTGGACTCCTCGACGGTGATCACACCGTCCTTGCCGACCTTGTCGATCGCCTCGGCGATCAGCTCGCCGACCTGGGCGTCCTGGGCGGAGAGGGAGGCGACGGCGGCGATGTCGTCCTTGCCCTCGATCTCGCGGGCCACCGAGAGCAGGTGCTCGGAGACGGCGGCGACGGCCTTGTCGATGCCCTTCTTCAGGGCGGCCGGGCCGGCGCCGGCGGCGACGTTGCGCAGGCCCTCGTTGACCAGGGCCTGGGCCAGCACGGTGGCGGTGGTGGTGCCGTCGCCCGCGACGTCGTTGGTCTTGGTGGCGACCTCCTTGACCAGCTGCGCGCCGAGGTTCTCGTACGGGTCGTCGAGCTCGACCTCGCGGGCGATGGTCACACCGTCGTTGGTGATGGTGGGGGCGCCGAACTTCTTGTCGATGACGACGTTGCGGCCCTTGGGGCCGATGGTCACCTTGACGGTGTCGGCCAGCTTGTTGACACCGCGCTCCAGCGAGCGGCGGGCGTCCTCGTCGAACTGCAGGGTCTTCGCCATGGTCCCGTTTCCTCAGGGGTAGGTCTGCGTACGTGGAGCAACAACCGCGCCCCGGGCCCCTGTCGGTGCGACACGGATCCGGGGCGGGCTGGGACGTCTTACTGCGCGGACGTCTTACTTCTCGATGATCGCGAGGACGTCGCGGGCCGAGAGGACGAGGTACTCCTCGCCCTGGTACTTCACCTCGGTGCCGCCGTACTTCGAGTACAGGACGATGTCACCGACGGCGACGTCGAGCGGCAGACGCTGGCCGTCCTCGAAGCGGCCCGGGCCGACGGCCAGGACGACGCCCTCCTGGGGCTTCTCCTTGGCGGTGTCCGGGATCACCAGGCCGGAGGCGGTGGTGGTCTCGGCGTCGAGCGGCTGGACCACGATGCGGTCCTCGAGCGGCTTGATGGCAACCTTGCTGCTGGTGGTCACGTCCGAGCTCCCCTTCGGAGATTACGGGGTTGTCTAACAGGTAGGTGGCGACTTCTGCGCGCCCGCCGTCGCGGGGGTCGGACACGCTTCATCGCGTTAGCACTCTCCCTGGGGGGAGTGCCAGGAACGACCTTAGGACGCCGTTAGCACTCAGTCAACCAGAGTGCCAACGACGTCGTGTCGGATTCGCGCCCGCCACCCGCCGCACGCCCCCCGGGAACGGGTACCCGCGCCGGACGGAGCTGAGCCCGGGTACTCAGGCGGTACACCAACGGCCCGGCCAGGATGGGCACATGACGACGATTCGACGCCCCGCCGGCCGGGACGCGCTGCACGCGACGTGGCTGCTGGCGCTGGAGGTGCTGGCGCTGGCCCAGTTCCCCCAACTGCTGACCATGCTGAGGTTCAGCTACGCGTACGTGGCCGATCCGTCGGTCTTCGGCCTGCCGGGGCAGCTGGTCGGGGGCTTCCTGCTGGTGGGCGGCCTGGGCCTGCTGGGCGCCGTACCGGTGCTGCTGGCGACCGGTGTGCTGGTGTCGCGCCGCCTGGGCCTGCGGCTCGCACCGGCGGCGCTGCTGGCGGGGCTGCCGCTGGGGGTCCTGCTGGCCTTCTCGCCGCTGGCGCCGCGCTGAGCACGGGCCCGCGCGGGTTGAGTAGCGGCACTCAGGCGGTGCGCCGATCCCCTTGCCACGCTGGGCACATGACGACGATTCGACCGTCCGTGCGGCGGGACGCGTTCCACGCGGTGTGGCTGCTGGCCCTGGTGGTGCCGCTGCTGATGGCGGTCCCGTACCTGTTCGTGGTGGGCGTGTTCGGCCTGGCCGTGATGTCCGAGCCGGACGGGACCGGCGACGGGGCGGGCTCGGCGGTGGCGGTGTGCGGGCTGCTCCTGCTGCTGGCGGTGGCCGTGCCGGTGCTGGCGACGGCGCTGACCGCCCGGCGGGGGTACCGGATCGCGCCGCTCTCGCTGTGGACGGCGGGCCCGGTGCTGGCGGTGGCGCTGTCCTCGGTGGTCGGGCTCTGAGCACCGGCGCCGGGCGGGGACAATGGCCCGGTGGAGATCGAGTCGTTCCGGGCGCTGCTGACCGAGCAGGGGCAGGCGCTGCTGGCCGAGTTGCGGGGGTTCACGGCGGCCGGGGAGCTGGCGCTGGCGACCAGGCTGCGGCGGGAGTACCCGGCGGAACTGGTGCGGGCGGCGTTCGAGCAGGCCCGGCTGCGGCAGCGGGCGGAGGCGAAGTTCGGGGCGGACGCCGCTTCGATGTACTTCACCCAGCACGGGGTGGAGCAGGCCACCCGGCGGTCGGTCGCCGAGTGGCGGGCGGGCCGGTTCGCGGCGCTGGGGGTGCGGCGGCTGGCCGACCTGTGCTGCGGGATCGGCGGGGACGCCGTCGCGCTGGCCCGGGCCGGGATCGCGGTGCTGGCGGTCGACCGGGACGGGCTGACCTGCGAGGTGGCCCGGGCGAACGCGGCGGCGCTGGGCGTGGCCGACCTGGTGGAGGTCCGGCAGGCGGACGTCGCGGAGGTCGACACGGCGGGCTTCGACGCGGTGTTCACCGACCCGGCGCGGCGCACCTCGCGCGGCCGGGTGTTCGACCCCGAGGCGTACTCGCCGCCGCTGTCCTGGGCGGTGGAGGCGGCCCGCGGCGCCCCGTTCGGCGCGCTGAAGGTGGCGCCGGGCATCCCGCACGAGCTGGTGCCGGAGGGCGCCGAGGCGGAGTGGGTCTCGGACCGGGGCGAGGTGAAGGAGGCGGTGCTGTGGTTCGGCACGGACGCCGCCGAGCCGTACCGGGCGACGCTGCTGCCGGGCCCGCACTCGCTGTCCGGCGGCGCGCTGCCGGCCCCGCCGGTGGGCCCGGTGGGGCGCTACCTGTACGAGCCGGACGGGGCGGTGATCCGGGGCCGGATGGTGGCGGAGGTGGTGGCCGCGGTGGGCGGGCGGCTGATCGACCCGATGATCGCGTACGTCACCTCGGACGAGCTGCGGCCGACCCCGTACGCGCAGGCGTACGAGCT
This sequence comes from Kitasatospora sp. NRRL B-11411, assembly GCF_000721345.1. Lineage (NCBI taxonomy): Bacteria > Bacillati > Actinomycetota > Actinomycetes > Kitasatosporales > Streptomycetaceae > Kitasatospora > Kitasatospora sp. NRRL B-11411. The sequence continues at coordinate 165,573 of NZ_JOGH01000001.1, forward strand.
CACCGACGTGCTGCCGTTCCAGGTGAAGCGGTTGAAGGCGTTGGTGAAGGAGCGCCGGATCGGCACCCTGGTGGTCAAGAAGCGCGGGGCGTCGGTCGTCCCGGAGGAGTTGCGGCGGCAGGTGAAGCCGGCCGGGCCGAACGCGGTGACGGTGATCGTGGCCCGCACCGCGGCCGGCCCGGTGATGATGCTGGGTCAGCCGGTCGGCTTGGCGATGTAGTCGTCGAGGCGGGCGACCGCGAAGCCCTGTTCCTGGATCCGGGAGAGCAGTTCGCCGAACATCTGGGTCATGGTCTCGCCCTTGAGCTCGGACGGGCCGCGGAAGTGGGCGAGGATGATGTCGCCGTTCTTCAGCTTCTTGTCGGCGGCCTGGTACTGCATGTCGTGGATCTGCATGGATTCCCGCCACAGCACGACGGCGCGCGGCCCGCACTCTTGGACGGCGGTGTTCAGGGTGGGGGTGTTGGCGCCGTCGCCGTAGGGCGGGCGGAACAGGTACGGGGCGGTGCCGTACTGCTCGGTGAGGGCCGCCTGGTCGTCGCAGACCTGCGACTTCTGCTGGGCGGCGGTGAGCTTGCTCATCACCGGGTGGCTGACGGTGTGGTTCTGGATGCTGTTGCCGAGCGCCTGCAGCGGCTTGAAGTAGCCGTAGTCGCCCTTCACGATGTCCTTGGTCAGGAACATCGTGATCGGGACCTTGAGTTCGGTGAGCATCTCGACGAACTTCGGGTCCTTCTCGGCCCCGTCGTCGATGGTGATGAACACGACCTTGTCGGAGGTCGGGACTTCGCTGAACACCGGCACCTGGCCGGACTTGGTCAGCTTGATCGGGCGGTCGGCGGGCGGCGCGGGCGCCTTGGGCATCGGCTTGAGGCCCCACTTGGCCCAGGCGGCCTCGGGCACCGCGTCCTGGGCCGGGGAGGCGGACCCGCCGGCGGACGGCGAGCCGGCCGCGGAGGACGCCGCGGCGGGCTTGGCCGGGGCGGCGGACGTCCCGGCCGGGGCCGGGTCGCTCCCGCAGCCGCTCGCCGCCAGCAGCACGGCCAGCGCGCCCGCCCCGTACCCGATCCGCTCCCGCATGCCCACCGGTGCCCCCGTCGCCTCTGCTGCTTCTACACGCGTGTCGATGTTCAGGACGCAGGGTACCGGTTCGGCGGTTGCCTACCCGGCATCCGTGCGGGTGAAGGTCCAGCGGTGCACCGGGCGGGCCAGCAGCTCGGCGGGCGGCTCGGGCACCGGCTGCGGCTCGCCCGTCCACAGCGCGATCAGCAGCACCCGCTCGCCCGGCGCGGTGAACAGCTCGACCCGCTCCAGGCCGGCCGCGCCGCGCACCGCGGGCAGCGCGGACTCCCGGGCCCAGGCGTGCAGTTCGGCGCCCCGGCCGTCCGCCGCCCGGGCCTCCCACATGGCCGCCAGGGTCACTTCAGGGCCTCGTGCGCGTGCGCGTGGAAGCTGCCGTGCTCGCCCGGGACGTGGGTCTCGGTGACCGGCAGCGAGGAGTCCGCCGACAGGTCGAAGGAGGACGGGGTGCGGTTCCGCCAGACCATCTCGGCGCCGAGCGCGGCCACCATCGCGCCGTTGTCGGTGCACAGGCCGGGCCGCGGCACCCGCAGCACGATGCCCGCCTTGTCGCAGCGCTGCTGGGCCATCTCGCGCAACCGCGAGTTGGCGGCCACGCCGCCGCCGATCATCAGGTGGTCGACGTCGTTGTCCTTGCAGGCCCGGACGGCCTTGCGGGTCAGCACGTCGGTGACCGCCTCCTGGAAGGACGCGGCGACGTCCGCCACCGGCACCGGCTCGCCGGCCCGCCGCCTGGCCTCCACCCAGCGCGCCACGGCGGTCTTCAGGCCGGAGAACGAGAAGTCGTACGCCGGGTCCCCGGCGTTGTTCAGCCCGCGCGGGAAGGCGATCGCCTTCCCGTCGCCCTCCCTGGCCATCCGGTCCACCACCGGCCCGCCCGGGAAGCCCAGCCCGAGCACCCGCGCCACCTTGTCGAACGCCTCGCCCGCCGCGTCGTCGATGGTCGCGCCCAGCGGCCGCACGTCGGCGGTGATGTCGCCGCTGAGCAGCAGCGAGGAGTGCCCGCCGGAGACCAGCAGCGCCATCGTCGGCTCGGGCAGCCGGCCGTGCTCCAGCTGGTCCACGCAGATGTGCGAGGCCAGGTGGTTGACGCCGTACAGCGGCTTGTCCAGCGCCCACGCGTACGCCTTGGCGGCGCTGACGCCGACCAGCAGCGCGCCCGCCAGGCCGGGGCCCGCGGTGACGGCGATGCCGTCCAGGTCGCTCGCCTTCACCCCGGCGGTGTCCAGCGCCCGGCGGATGGTCGGGACCATCGCCTCCAGGTGCGCCCGGCTGGCGATCTCCGGGACGACGCCGCCGTAGCGGGCGTGGTCGTTGACGCTGGAGGCGACCGCGTCGGCCAGCAGGGTGGTGCCGCGGACGATGCCGACGCCGGTCTCATCGCAGGAGGTCTCGATGCCGAGGACGAGGGGTTCGTCAGCCATTGTGATGATCCTTCAGATCGCTTGCGTCGCTTGCCAGGTGGTCCAGACGCATCACCAGTGCGTCCACGTTGGCGGGCTGGTAGTAGCCCCGCCGGATCCCGACCGGCTCGAACCCGAACCGCTCGTACAACCGCTGCGCCCGGAGGTTGTCCACCCGCACCTCCAGCAGCAGCTCGGCGCAGCCGCGCCGGACCGACTCCCCGACCAGCTCGGTCAGCAGCATCGTCCCGAGCCCCGCCCCCTGCCGGTCGGCGTCCACCGCGATGGTCTGCACGTCGCTGTCCGGCCCGACCGCCATCAGCCCGGCGTACCCGACGACCGCCCCGCCCCGGTCGACGGCCACCACGTAGTGCCGGCTCCCGCCGGGGAACGCCTCCGCCAGCTCCGACCAGTACATGCCCCGCGACCACGCGTCCTCGGGGAACAGCCGGTGCTCCAGCACCATGACGGCCTCGATGTCCCACCACCGCATGGGCCGCAGCGCGTACTCAGCCACGCCGGCCGCCCGCCCGTCCGGGAGCGCCGGTCACGCCGGAAGCACCGCCTTGTAGCCCGCCGGGACCTGCGCGTCCGGCCGCCGCAGGTACAGCGGCGCGTTCGGCAGCAGCTCCCGGCCGGCGGCCAGCTCGCGGACCGCGAAGTCGGCCAGCGCGCCCGCCGAGACGTGCTCGGGGCCGCTCGCCGCGGGCAGTCCGTACAGCAGGGCGCCGGCGCCGACCGTCCGCTCGCCGGGGTCGGTCTCGGCCGGGCGGTCCACCGCGGGGCCGCCGGTCCGGGTGCCGTCCGCGGCGTAGGAGGCCCAGTAGACCTCCTTGCGCCGGGCGTCGGTGGCCACCGTGAACGCCCCCGTCAGGCCCTCGGTGCGGGCCTGGTGGGCGATCGCGTCGAGGGTGCAGACGCCGTGCACGGGCAGGCCGAGCGCGTCGCCGAGGGCGGCGGCGGTGACCAGGCCGACCCGCAGGCCGGTGTACGGGCCGGGGCCGACGCCGACCGCGAGGCCGGTCAGGTCGCGCTTGTCCGCTCCGGCGGCGCGCAGCACGGCCGCGATGGTGGGCAGCAGCAGTTCGCCGTGCCGGCGGGCGTCGACCTCGTAGGACTCGGCGAGCACCCGCTCTCCGTCGTGGACGGCGGCGGTGACGGCGGGGGTGGCGGTGTCGAAGGCGAGGAGGAGCACGGGTCCAAGGTTAGAGGGTCCGGCGCGGGGCCCGTGCGACCCGGTCCGGCCGGAACACACGACCGACAGGAGGCCGGAACGGCGGACCGCACCTGGCACGATGGGCTTCGCTGAGGTCGATACGGTGCGGCGCGGAGCGTTGAGGAGCTGACGTGGCGAAGCTGGGTCCTGGTGCGGTGGTCGGCGGGCTGACCCTGGGCGCCCTGGCGGTGATCGGGCTGCTGGCCTTCCAGGCGAACGGCGCGGCCTCGCGCGCGGTCGCGGCGGTGCCGTCCGCGTCGAGCGCGGCCCCGTCGGCCTCCGCCCCGGAGAGCGCCCGGCCGAGCGTGCCGCCGCTGCCCGCCGAGTCCGGCACCGGCCTGCGGGTGGTGTACGCGCTGCAGGAGCACCAGGTGTGGCTGGTCGACCCGAAGAAGCCGAACCCGGTGGTGGCCGCGTTCAAGGTGGTGCCGGGCAACACCCTGCCGGCCGCGGGCACCTACACCGTCACCAGCCGGACCGCGGCGGGCACCGGCACGGACGGGCGGCAGATCGAGCACGTGGTGCGGTTCGCCCAGCAGTCCGGCACGGTGTTCGGGTTCAGCGCCCTGGTGGACGAGAAGGCGCCGGCCCCGACGCTGGACCCGAAGACGAAGACCGGCGGCATCCGGGCGTCCCGGGCGGACGGCCAAGCGCTGTGGGACTTCGCGCCGAACGGCACCCGGGTGGTGGTGATCGCCTGACCCGGGTCGCCGCCCCGGCGCCGCACCGCGCTCAGGCCGCCTTGCGCTCCGGCGGGGTGGAGACGGCCTCGGCGGCCCGGCCGGCCGCCAGCAGGGCGCGCATCGGCACCGGTGCGGCGGCGGCCCGCTCCGGCTCGGCGGCTGGCCGGGCCGCGGGACGGTCCTCGGTGGTCCTGGGGGGTGTGCTCGCCATCGGGCGCCTCCCTAGTTAGGCATACCTAACCTGCTGGCGCCATCCCATCACGGCCCCGCCGTGCGCCGCAACCGTTTCCCGACACGCTGTCGGAAACCCGGGTCAGTTCTCACTCAAACCGGTGAGGTCCGCGGCGTCCCAGCGCCCGCCCAGCCCGGTGACGGTGACCCGCCGCCCGTCCGACTCGCCCAGCTCGTCCGCCGTCTCGCCGCCCAGGGTGCGCTCGATCCGGATCTCCAGCCGGTTCTCGGACAACTCCTCGACCTTGCCCTCGCCCCACTCCACGACGACCACCGACTCGGGCAGCGACACGTCCAGGTCGAGGTCCTCCATCTCGTCCAGGCCGCCGGCCAGCCGGTACGCGTCGACGTGCACCAGCGCGGGGCCGCCGGTCAGCGAGGGGTGCACCCGGGCGATCACGAAGGTCGGCGAGGTGACCGCGCCGCGCACCCCCAGGCCCTCGCCCAGGCCGCGGGTCAGCGTGGTCTTGCCGGCGCCCAGCTCCCCCGAGAGCAGCACCAGGTCGCCGGGGCGCAGCAGGGCGGCCAGGCGCCGGCCGAGGCCGGTCATCCGCTCCGCGGTGTCGACGGTCAGAGTGGTCTGCGAGCCCATGGCGTCCTTCTTCGTTCGTTGCGGCCACCCCTAAGGTGCCACACCGGACGGAGCGTTCCGCTCAGTCCTCGGGCTGCTCGGCCGCCAACTCCCGCACCGCGTCCGGCAGCGGGCCGGTCCCGGCCCGGTCGGCGGCGCGCTCCAGCAGCGCGGCGAGCTCCCGGTCGACGGTGCCGGGGCGTTCCAGCATCACCAGGTGCCCGGCGTCCGGCACCAGCACCAGCCGGGCGCCGGGCAGCGCGGCGGCGATCGCCTCGGAGTACTCGGGCGGGGTGAGCAGGTCCTTGGTGCCGGCCAGGACGAGGACCGGCAGGCCGTCCATGGCGGCCAGCGCGGCCCGCTTGTCGTGCGCGGAGAAGGTCGGGTAGAACTCGGCGACCACGTCGATCGGGGTGGCGTCCAGCAGTTGCTCGGCGAACCGGGCCACCGCCGGGTCGACGTCCTTGCTGCCGAACGAGAACCGCCGGTAGAACACCGCGGCCAGGTCGGCGCCCCAGCGCCGGGTGGCCTCGACCAGTTCGACCTGGCGGCCCAGCAGCCGTATCACCCCGGGCACGACCCGCTTGACCACCTTGGCGCCGACCGCGGGCAGGCCCAGCGGCACCGCGTCCCAGTCGCCCGCCAGGGTGCCGATCAGCGCGACGCCGGCCACCCGGCCGCCGGGGCCGAACAGTTCGGGGCGCCGGTCGGCCAGCGCCATCACGGTCATGCCGCCCATCGAGTGCCCGACCAGCACGATCGGCCCCTCGGGGACGACCGCGTCCAGCACCGCCTCCAGGTCCGCGCCGAGCTGGTCGATCGAGGCGGGCTCGCCGCCCGCGTACGAGCGGGAGCGCTCGGAGCGGCCGTGGCTGCGCTGGTCCCAGAACACGGTGCGCAGCGCGCCGCGCAGCGCGGCCCGCTGGAAGTGCCAGCCGTCCTGGTTGAGGCAGTAGCCGTGGCAGAACACGACGGTCGGCCCGCCGGCCGCCGGGGCCTCGTCGACCTCGACGTACAGGCCGGTGCCGTCGGCGGCGGGCACCGTGGTGGCGGTGCCGCGCAGCGAGCCGAAGGCGGCGGCCGCGTCGAGCTCCTCGCGGGCCCGCTTGCGCATCGCCCGGCCGACCGTCAGCCGCTCTATCGCCACCCCGGCCGCGGCGCCGGCCGCCAGCACGCCCAGCGAGATGCCGATCAGCCCGGCCCTGGACACCCCGCCGGTGGACTCCTCAGCCATCGGTCACCCCCGCAGTCCGCCGACGTAGCGTCGGGGGACCCGGCCCCCGATCCGGGTGATGATCTCGTACGCGATGGTGCCGCAGGCCCGCGCCCAGTCCTCGGCGGTGGGCTCGCCCCGCTCGCCGGAGCCGAACAGCAGCACCTCGTCGCCGGTCTCCGGGGTGTCCCCGCCGAGGTCGACGACGAACTGGTCCATCGCCACCCGGCCCGCCACCCGGTACCAGGTCGAGCCGATCTGCACCGGCCCGGTGTTGCTGGCGTGCCGCGGCACGCCGTCCGCGTAGCCGAGCGGGACCAGGCCGAGCGTGGTCGGGCCGGCCGTCGTGTAGTGGTGCCCGTACGAGATGCCGTGGCCGCCGGGCGCCCGCTTGACCAGTGCCAGCCGGGCCGCCAGCGACATCACCGGGCGCAGCCCGAAGTCGGCCGGGGAGCCGACGTCGGGGACGGGCGACAGGCCGTACATGGCCAGGCCGGGCCGGACCAGGTCGTAGTGCGACTGCGGCAGCAGCAGCGTCGCCGGGGAGTTCGCCAGGTGCCGCACCTCGGGGTCGACGCCGGCCCGCTCGGCGAACGCCAGGGCCTGCGCGAACGAGTCCAACTGGGCCTGGATCGAGGGGTGTCCGGGCTCGTCGGCGGCCGCGAAGTGCGACCAGACGCCGACCACCCGCAGCAGGCCGTCGGCCTGCGCCTTGACGGCGTTCTCCACCAGGTCGGGCCAGTCGTGCGGCTGGCAGCCGTTGCGGCCCAGGCCGGTGTCGGCCTTCAGGTGCACCCGGGCCGGGATGCCGGTCTCCCGGACGGCGGCCAGCAGTTCGTCCAGCGCCCACTGCCCGCTGACCGAGACGTCCACCGACTCGCGCAGCGCCCGCGCCCACGGCCCGCCCGGCGTCCACAGCCAGCACAGGATCCGGGCCTGCTCCGGGCCGATGCCCGCGGCCCGCAGGGCGAGCGCCTCCTGCGGCGTGGCCGTCCCGAGCCAGCCCGCGCCCGCCGCGACCGCCTCCCGGGCGCACCGCAGCGCGCCGTGGCCGTAGGCGTCCGCCTTGACCACCGCCATCAGCTCGGGCCCGTTGGTGCGCGCGCGCAGCGCGGCCAGGTTGTCGCGCAGCGCGGCCAGGTCGATGGTCGCCTCGGCCCGCGCGCCCTGGGTCAGTGCGGGCGTCCCGGTGGTGTTCGCAGTCGTCATCGCGTATCAGTCTCCCAGACAGCGGCCACTCCCCCCAGCAGGGGCACGGCCCGCCGGGGCGCGTCACCCGCCCGCCCCGGCCCGTCGGCCGTCCCGGGTGCTTCCACGCGGTGGCCCGCGTTCCGGTTCCGGCGGCGGCCCTCAGCCGGTGAGCGAGCCCCAGGCGTGGTGCAGGGCCGCGGCGAGGTCGAGGGCGGTGATCGGGGCGCCGGGGCCCGCGGCGTGGCGCCCGGCCAGGCCGTGCAGGTAGGCGGCGGCGGAGGCGGCGTCCAGCGGGGCGAGTCCGGTGGCGAGCAGCGAGCCGGCCAGGCCGGAGAGGACGTCGCCGCTGCCGGCGGTGCCGAGCCAGCCGGTGCCGGTGGAGTTGACCCGGGCCCGGCCGTCCGGGTCGGCGACGACCGTGGTGGAGCCCTTGAGCAGCACGGTCGCGCCGTAGCGGGCGGCGAGCAGCCGGGCCGCCCACAGCCGCCGCGCGGCGACCGCCCCGGCGTCGGCGTCCTCGCCGACGCCCGCGAGCAGCCGGGCGGCCTCCCCGGCGTGCGGGGTGAGCAGGACGGGCGCGTCGCGGCCGGCCAGCGCGGCCGGGCCGAGGCGGGCGAGTTCGGTGAGCGCGTCGGCGTCGGCCAGGACGGGCGCGCCGGTGTCGAGCGCCTCGCGCAGGGTGCGTTCGGCGTCCTCGCCGCCGCCCGGGCCGACCACCCACGCCTGGACGCGTCCGGCCCGGGCCGGGCCGTCCTCGGTGACCAGCGTCTCGGGGTGCCGGCGGACCACCTCGGCGGCCGCGTGCCCGGTGTAGCGCACCGCCCCGGCCCCGCCGTGCAGCGCCCCGGCGACGGCCAGCACGGCCGCGCCGGGGTAGCGGGCGGACCCGGCGGCGACGCCGACCACCCCGCGCCGGTACTTGTCGCTCTCCGCGCCGGGGACGGGCAGCAGCGCGGCCGCGTCGGCGTGCTGGAGGGCCCGGACGGGGGCGGGCGGCAGGTCGAGGCCGAGGTCGACCAGGTGGACGACGCCCGCGTACTGCGCGCCGGGGTCGATCAGCAGGCCGGGCTTGTGGGTGCCGAAGCAGACCGTGACGTCGGCGCGCAGCGCGGGCCCGGCGACCTCGCCGGTGTCGGGGTCCACCCCGGAGGGGACGTCCACGGCGACCAGGCGGCCGCGGCGCGCCATGGCGGCGAACGGGGCGGCGGCGGGGCGCAGCGGGCCGCGGCCGCCGATCCCGACGATGCCGTCCAGCACCAGGTCGGCCCGGCCGAAGGCGTCCGGGTCCGTAGTGGTCCGGCCGCCCGCGGCGAGCAGCGCGGCCAGCCCTTCGGCGTGCGCCTTCGCCGGGTCGAGCAGCAGCGCCTCGGCGCGGGCCCCGCGCCGGGCCAGCCGGGCGGCGGCGAACAGGGCGTCTCCCCCGTTGTCACCGGACCCGGCCAGCACCAGCACCCGGCTCCCGTACACCCGCGGCAGCAGCCCCGCGCAGACGGCGGCCAGCCCGGCGGCGGCCCGCTGCATCAGCGCCCCCTCCGGCAGCCGGGCCATCAGCGCGGCCTCGGCGGCCCGGACCTGCTCGACGGTGTGGGCGTGGCGCATGCGGGTTCTCCATTCTCGACGAGAGGCGGAATCTGGGGCTCACGAGAGCGCGTGTTCAGGGGCTCGGGGAACGGCGAGCCCGAGTCTGCCGGCGGTGCACTGCCGTTGCGCGCGTCTGCTTCCGGTTCTGTTGCCACCCGCAGCAGCACGGGCACTCCGATGGGCTCCGACCGCCGGCAGCATCGACCCGCCGTTTCCACCGGAGCCCCCTGACTACCCTTCCGCGATGACGACGGCCGAGGCGACGCCCGCGTCGTGGCTGAGCGAGACGTGCCAGGAGGTGACGCCGAGCGCGGCGGCGCGGGCCTCGACGGTGCCGGTGATGTGCAGCAGGGGGCGGCCGGAGTCCTCGACCCGGACTTCGGCGTCCTCCCAGCGCAGGCCGGGCGGGGCGCCGAGGGCCTTGGCGACGGCCTCCTTGGCGGCGAACCGGGCGGCCAGCGAGGCGGTGCCGCGGCGCAGGCCGGAGGGGAGGGTGAGTTCGGCGGGGGTGAAGAGGCGTTCGGCGAGCCCGGGGGTGCGTTCCAGGGACTCCCCGAACCGCCCGATGTCCGCCACGTCGATGCCGACCCCGATGATCACGTCCCGCTCCTTCGTCCCTGCCTGGAGGTGGACGTCCACCTCCAGGCAGGGACGATACGCGGCTACTCGACCGTGACGGACTTGGCCAGGTTGCGCGGCTGGTCGACCTCGTGGCCCTTGGCGGTGGCCAGCTCGCAGGCGAAGACCTGGAGCGGGACGGTGGAGACCAGGGGCTGGAGCAGGGTCGGGGTGACCGGGATGCGGATCAGGTGGTCGGCGTAGGGGACGACGGCCTCGTCGCCCTCCTCGGCGATCACGATGGTGCGGGCGCCGCGGGCCCGGATCTCCTGGATGTTGGAGACGATCTTGTCGTGCAGGATCGAGCGGCCGCGCGGCGAGGGCACCACGACGACGACCGGCAGGCCCTCCTCGATCAGGGCGATCGGGCCGTGCTTGAGCTCGCCGGCGGCGAAGCCCTCGGCGTGCATGTAGGCGAGCTCCTTGAGCTTGAGCGCGCCTTCGAGGGCCACGGGGTAGCCGACGTGCCGGCCGAGGAAGAGCACCGAGCGGGCGTCGGCCAGCGAGCGGGCCAGGGCGCGGACCGGCTCCATGGTGCCGAGGACCTGCTCGACCTGCCGGGGGGCGTCGCCGAGTTCGCGGATCACGGAGGAGATCTCGTCGCCCCACTTGGTGCCGCGGACCTGGCCCAGGTAGAGGGCGACCAGGTAGCAGGCGACCAGCTGGGTGAGGAACGCCTTGGTGGAGGCGACCGCGACCTCGGGGCCGGCGTGGGTGTAGAGGACGGCGTCGGACTCGCGCGGGATGGTCGAGCCGTTGGTGTTGCAGATCGCCAGCACCTTGGCGCCCTGCTCGCGGGCGTGCCGCAGCGCCATCAGGGTGTCCATGGTCTCGCCGGACTGCGAGATGGCGATCACCAGGGTGCGGTCGTCCATGATCGGGTCGCGGTAGCGGAACTCGCTGGCGACCTCGACCTCGCAGGGGACCCGGGTCCAGTGCTCGATCGCGTACTTGGCGATCATGCCGGCGTGGAACGCGGTGCCGCAGGCGACGATCACCACCTTGTCGACCTCACGCAGCACCTGGTCGGGGATGCGCAGCTCGTCGAGGGTGAGCCGGCCGTCGGTGCCGATCCGGCCGAGGAGGGTGTCGGCGACGGCCTTCGGCTGCTCGGCGATCTCCTTGAGCATGAAGTAGTCGTAGCCGCCCTTCTCGGCGGCCGAGGCGTCCCAGTCGACGTGGTACTCGCGGACCTCGGCGGGGGTGCCGTCGAAGTTGGTCACCGTGACGCCCTCGGGGCGCAGTTCGACGACCTGGTCCTGGCCGAGCTCGATGGCCTCGCGGGTGTGCGCGATGAAGGCGGCGACGTCCGAGGCGAGGAAGTTCTCGCCGTCGCCGACGCCCACCACCAGCGGCGAGTTGCGGCGGGCGCCGACCACCGTGCCGGGGGCGTCGGCGTGCACCGCGACGAGGGTGAAGGCGCCGTCGAGCTGGCGGCAGACGGCGCGCATGGCCTCGGCCAGGTCGCCGTCGTAGGCCTCGGCGAGCAGGTGGGCGACGACCTCGGTGTCGGTCTCGGAGCGGAGGGTGTGGCCCCGGTCGGTGAGGTCGGCGCGCAGCCGCGCGAAGTTCTCGATGATGCCGTTGTGGACGACCGCGACCTTGCGGTGGTCGTCGAGGTGGGGGTGGGCGTTGGCGTCGGTGGGGCCGCCGTGGGTGGCCCACCGGGTGTGTCCGATGCCCGTGGTGCCGGCCGGGAGAGGGGTTTCGGCCAGCGACTTCTCGAGGTTGACGAGCTTTCCGGCCCGTTTGTCGGTGGACAGGAGCCACTGCCCGTCGGCTCCTGCGGTCTGCACCGCGACGCCGGCCGAGTCGTAGCCCCGGTACTCCAGCCTCCGCAGACCTGCGATCACTACGTCGAGGGCCGCCTGAGGCCCGGTATATCCAACAATTCCGCACATGTGCGCCAGCATAAGTGCGCTTGTTCGGGCCCCGGGGGGTCGGGTGACCACACCGGGTGACCGACACCACAACACCCGTCGCCCCGGAGACGGCCCACAATGGACACCGTGCTGACCGAACTCTGTACGAAGGGTGCGCCGTCCGCGCCCACTCCCTCCCCGTACGTGGATCTGGACCGCGCCGAGTGGAGTGCGCTGCGCGAGCGCACCCCGCTGCCGCTGACCGCCGAGGAGGTCGAGCGCCTGCGCGGGCTCGGCACCGCGATGGACCTCGACGAGGTCCGCGACGTCTACCTCCCGCTGTCCCGGCTGCTGAACCTGTACATCCACGCCACGCACGAACTGCGCGGCGCGGTGGGCACGTTCCTGGACACCCCGGACACCGAGCGGGTGCGCACCCCGTTCATCATCGGCGTGGCCGGCTCGGTCGCCGTCGGCAAGTCCACCACCGCCCGGCTGCTGCAGGCGCTGCTGGCCCGCTGGCCCGAGCACCCCCGGGTCGAGCTGGTGACCACCGACGGCTTCCTGCTGCCCAACGCGGAGCTGCGCCGGCGCGGCCTGATGGCCCGCAAGGGCTTCCCCGAGTCGTACGACCGGCGGGCGCTGATGCGCTTCGTCGCGGACGTGAAGGCCGGCAAGGAGCGGGTGACCGCGCCGGTGTACTCGCACCTGGTGTACGACATCGTCCCGGACGAGCAACTGGTGGTGGAGCGCCCGGACATCCTGATCGTCGAGGGCCTGAACGTGCTGCAGCCGGCCCTGCCCGGCACCGACGGGCGGACCAGGATGGCGGTCGCCGACTACTTCGACTTCTCGATCTACGTCGACGCCCGCACCGACGACATCGAGGCCTGGTACCTGGACCGGTTCCGCAAGCTGCGGCAGACCGCGTTCCAGGACCCGAACTCCTACTTCCGGCGGTTCACCGAGGTGCCGGAGGAAGAGGCGATGGACTACGGCCGACAGGTCTGGCGGACCATCAACAAGCCGAACCTGCTGGAGAACGTGCTGCCCACCCGCGGCCGGGCCACCCTGGTGCTGCAGAAGGGGCAGGACCACAAGGTCCGCCGGGCGCTGCTGCGCAAGCTCTGAAACCCGTGGTTGGTCCGCACAGGATCCTCACGTTCCGGTAACCGTCCGCGCACGACCGGTATGCGTCCGTGCGGCTCGACCGGCGGTGCATCACGGCTTGGTCCCGATTGCCGCGTTTCCCCGCCCGGGGGGGCCGTTATGCCCTCCTTGCGAGGATTCACTCGACCGGCGGACGTCTATCATCAGGACCGCCTCACCAACATTCGGTCAAGTCAGGACGGCTTCGGGAGCCATGCTCGCTTTCTTGCTCCAGCTCCGCCAGTGGTGGACCGTCGGCACCGTCTACCCGTTCGCCGCCTTCATGACCGGCATATGGGTTCTCTGGTTCGTCAGGCTCGCCCTGGCCCGCCGCTACCGGCCCTGGAAGCGCCCCTACGAGGTGACCACTTCGGTGATCATCCCCGTGGTGGACGAACCCGCGGATCTCTTCTACTCGGTGCTGGACCGGATCATCGACCAGCAGCCCACCGAGATGGTGGTGGTCATCAACGGCCGCCGCAACGAGGTGCTCGAGCAGGTCTGCGACCAGCTCGGCGTGTACTGGCTGTGGACCGAGATACCCGGCAAGCGCAACGCCCTGAAGGTCGGCCTGGAGGCCTGCACCAGCGAGATCGCGGTGCTGGTCGACTCCGACACCGTGTGGACGCCCACCACCCTCCCGGAACTGGTCAAGCCGTTCCGGGACGAGACCGTCGGCGGGGTGACCACCCGTCAGCGCATCCTGGAGCCCGGCCGCTCCGTGCTCACCCGCTGGGCGGACTGGCTGGAGAGCGTCCGCTGCCAGTACTCGATGCCCGCGATGAGCGTGCTCGGCACCGTCGGCTGCCTGCCCGGCCGGACCATCGCCTTCCGGCGGAAGATCCTGGTCGACTGCATGGACGACTTCCTGAACGAGAAGTTCCTCGGGGTGTTCCTCGAAGTCAGCGACGACCGGACGCTGACCAACTACACCCTCAAGCAGGGCTACCGCACTGTCTACCAGTCCACCTCCCTGGTGTACACGGACGCGCCGCTGCAGCTGCGCAAGCTCACCAAGCAGCAGTACCGCTGGGCCCGCGGCTCGCAGTACAACACGCTGCGGATGCTGCCGTGGATGCTGCGCCGGGCGAAGATGCTGGCGCTGTTCTACCTGGTCGACATCCTGGTGCCGTTCGTGCTGCTCGGCTCCTTCGCCTCCTGGGGGAAGGCGCTGTGGCGCCACACCGGCCCCAGCCTGTACATGGACCTGCCGCTGCCCGGCGTCCACTGGAAGGCCATCGCCACCATCCTGGTGCTGGCCGCGGTGATGTCCCTGCTCTCGCTGGCCATCCGGTTCGGCCGGCACTTCGCCTACCGGGCACAGGACTTGGTGTTCCTCCCGGTGTTCATGGTGATCAACACCTTCATCCTGCTGCCGGTCCGGCTGCTGGGCTTCTTCCGGATGGGCCACAACGCTTCCTGGGGCACCCGCGCGGACAGCTTCGCGGGTGAGCGGGTTCGCAGCGTCAAGGTGGTCATCCCCTATCTGCTGGGCAGCGCCATGCTGGCCGGGTCGGTGATGATGAGTGTCTGAGACGACGTCCGCGGAGAGCTCGGTCCAGGGCTCCCCCGCCACTCGGCGCCGCAAGAAGATGCACTGGTGGTCCCGCGGCAGCGGGATCCGGCTGCGGGTCTGGATGACCGTCAACGTCGTGCTGCTGGGCGCCCTGTGCTGGGGGGTGATGGCCGCGCTGCGCCTGGACGACATGGGTCCCCGGTACTCCGGCCTCGGCCGCCCGGCCGCCGGCCCCGGCATGCAGCAGCTGATCCACCCGGCGCCGCCGCCGGTGCCCGACAAGTCGGTGTTCGCCACCCCGAACGGCAAGTACTTCGGCGTGGCGACCCCCGAGGCGCCGTGGTCCTCCGGCGAGGTCGACTCGATCGCCGACAAGGCCGGCGTCCGGCCCACCATGACCGAGTACTTCGTGCGCTGGACCGCCGACTTCGACCCCAAGGCGGTGGCCCGGGCGTACGAGCACGGCACCCTCCCGGTGATCTCCTGGGAGCCCTGGGACGGCGAGGACGCCGGGCACACCGAGCAGCCGACGTACGCGCTGCGGACCATCATCGGCGGCGCCCACGACGACTACATCCGGCGCTTCGCGCAGGGCGTCGCCGCCCAGAAGTGGCCGGTGGCGATCCGGTTCGCGCACGAGATGAACGGCGTCTGGTACCCCTGGTCGGAGGCCAAGAACGGCAACCAGAAGGGCGAGTACGTCGCGGCCTGGAAGCACATCCACGACATCTTCAAGGAGGCCGGCGCGGACAACGCCATCTGGGTGTGGAGCGCCAACATCGTCCGCCCGGTGCCGAACGTCGACCTGGCCTCGCTCTACCCCGGTGACGACTACGTGGACTGGGTCGGCCTGACCGGCTACGGCACCAAGAACGAGGCCACCGCCACCGAGACCTTCGGCCCGACCCTCGACATCATCCGCAAGATCACCAAGAAGCCGATGCTGATCACCGAGACCGGCCGCGAGCCCAGCACCGCGCTGAAGGCGAAGTGGACCACCGACTTCTTCAGCTGGCTGAACCAGCAGCCGGACGTGCTCGGCTTCATCTGGTTCGAGCGCGACACCGACAACGGCGGCAAGGCCGACTGGCGCTTCGACGAGACCCCCGACTCGCAGCGCGCGTTCTCCACCGGCATCGCCACCGTCAAGCTCGCCGACGGGCTCGGCGGCTGACCCGGCGTCGACCCCCGCAGCACGAAGGGGCCGGGCCCGGAGGGAATCCCTCCGGGCCCGGCCCCTTTCCCGTCCCCGCCGCCCGCTACTTCCAGGCGATCCGGTTGCGGTCGAACTCCTGCTTCAGCCGGTCCTGGAGGGCCGGCACCAGGGTCTTCACGTACGTCGCGGTGATGTGCGAGCCGTCCCGGTAGACCAGGGCCGAGCCGATCACCGCGGGGCAGCGCCCGCCCGGGCAGATCATCGGGTTGAGGTCGATGACGCCCGCGCCAACCTTCTTGGCCAGCTCGGTCTGCAGCTGCGCGGTCTCGTAGTTCGAGTCGAACGCGCACGCCGACAGCTTGGACTTGTTCTTGGCCACGCACTCGTACACCGGCGAGGGCACGCCGTTGACGTTGTTCAGCAGCACCGTCACCGGGATGCCGGCCTTCTGCAGCTTGGTCCAGCTGCGCTCCAGGCCGTCGCGCATCGGCGGCAGGTCGCCGGCGCCGGACCCCGAGGCGTCCGCCAGCGCGTGGGCCGAGTTCTGCGAGGTGAGCACCATCGCCGGGCGCAGCTCGAGGATCTTGGCCATCGCCTTCTTGTTCCAGTCGGCGCAGCTCTTGTAGGGCCGGTCGTTGAGCACCGCGACGGCGTCGGCGAACGCGCAGCTGGACTTGGTCACGGTGACGACGTGGATGCCGTGCGCCTTGCCGATCTCGTCCAGGGCCGGCTGCCACTGCAGGACCTTCGAGTCGCCCGCCATCACCACCACGGTGTCCGCCGAGGTGTCGCCGAAGTCGCAGCTGGCCACCGTGGTGGTCTCCTGGCTGGCCTGGCACTTCATGCCGTAGGCCGCCGGGACGTCCGCGGTCGCCTTCAGCGGATCCGGCTGCACCGTCGGGTACTTGTCGGTCTTCCACAGGTCGCTCTGCTGCTGGTCGCTCAGCCCGGTCAGCGCGGCCGCACCGGCCACCGGGCCGCCGCTGCCGCCGCCGGTGCCGAGGGTGAGCAGCAGGCCCGCCGCGACGGCCAGCGCGGTGGACGGCACGCCGACCGCCCAGGTGGCCTTGAACGGGCGGGACAGCGCCGCGGAGAACCGGATCGGGTTCTCGACCAGCTTGTGCGACAGCCAGGCCGGGACGACCGACACCGCCACCGCCAGGACGCCGACCTTGCCGCCGTCGCCCCACTTCGCCTGGGCGGCGACCAGCAGCGGCCAGTGCCACAGGTACAGCGAGTAGCTGATGCCGCCGACCCACACCATCGGCGGGAGGGCCAGCACCCGTCCGGCGCCGCTCGGGCCGCCGACCCCGCCGATCAGCACCAGGGCGGCGCCCACGGTGGGCAGCAGCGCCCAGTAGCCGGGCCAGGCGTAGCCGCCGTCGAGGAAGTAGCCGCCGCCCAGCACGGCCAGCAGGCCGAGCGTGGTGAGCGCCGCGCCGGCGCCCCGGCCGAGCCCGGCCAGCTTGGGCAGCGCCAGCGCGACGATCGCGCCGACCGCCAGCTCCCACAGCCGGGTCGGGGTGACGAAGAACGCCTGCGCCGGGGACTTGCCGGTGTAGTACACCGAGAAGGCCAGCGACGCGCCGGCCACCAGCGTGATCGCCACCGCCAGCATCCGGGTCAGCGACCAGCGCAGCCGCGGGGCGAGCCAGAGCGCCAGCACGATCAGCACCGGCCAGACCAGGTAGAACTGCTCCTCCACCGCGAGCGACCAGAAGTGCTGGACGGGCGAGGGCAGGACGTCTGCGGCCAGGTAGTCGACCGACCGGTCGGCCAGCCGCCAGTTCACCACGTACAGCGACGCGGCCAGCAGGTCCCCGCCGAAGGTGGAGCGCTGGGTCACCGGCAGGTAAAGGTACGTCAGCACCGCGGCGGCGAGCACCGCCAGGCACGCGGCGGGCAGCAGCCGCTTCGCCCGGCGGGCGTAGAACGCGCCCAGCGAGAGCCGGCCGGTCCGGCCTATCTCCTTCACCAGCAGCGAGGTGATCAGGAAGCCGGAGATGACGAAGAAGACGTCGACGCCGACGAAACCGCCGCGCAGCGACTTCGGCACGGCGTGGTAGACCAGCACCAGCAGGACCGCGACCGCCCGCAGGCCCTCGATGTCCGGCCGGAACGCCCCCTTGTGGCCCTTCTTCCTGCGCCGGTCGGCTCTTCGCCCGCCCGGCACCGACGGCGCGGCACCGACCTCCGGTCCCGTCCGGGCGGCCGTCGCCAGCTCGCCCTGGACGGGTTGGTGGTAACTGCTCATGAACCCTCTTCCTTGCCCCGGTTCTCAAGCGAAGCAGTTCGCCGAGCCGCCGAAAGTCCTTCCCAGCAATGATTGGGTCCAGATCATATGGGTACGGCGTGTACGACTTGTGTGCGGGCCCGCGAGCTGACGGGCCGTCAGCGCATCGGTCCCGGGACCAGCGGCAACGACCCCAGCCCGTCCCGGAAGGCGCGCTGCGCCTCCGGCGAGGTGGTGAACCGCCAGTCGTAGCGCGAGCCGTCGGTGTCGGAGAACTGGAACCAGACGAAGCCGATCACCCGCGGGTGCGCGGACAGCCAGGAGAAGAAGTCCTTGATCAGCGGCGCCTTGACCGGCGACGGCCGCACGCCCGCCTCGCCGATGAACAGCGGCTTGTCCGACAGCGCGGTCAACTCCCGGTAGGTGGGGCCCAGCAGCTGCTCCGCGGTGGTCTCGCCGTCGCTGCTGTACGCCTCCGTCCCGATCCAGTCCACGTAGTCGTCACCGGGGTAGTACCGGGACAGCGGGGGCTTGCCGGGGCTCTGCAGGTCCGGGCACCAGAACCAGATCACGTTGGTCACGCCCTGCTGCCGGAACACGTCGTGGACGTGCCGCCAGGCCGCGGCGTAGTCGCCCTTCCGGTTGCCGTTGCGGTCCTCCGACCAGGTGTACCAGGGCTCGTTCATCTCGTGCGCGAACCGCAGCACCACCGGCCGGCCGGACTTCTTCACCGCCTGCGCGAAGCGCTTGACGTAGTCGTCCTGCGACCCCGCGGCGATCTTCGCCAGCGCGAACTCCGGCTGGTCGACGGCCTTGTCGCCGCCCGACCACGGCTCCCAGGTGAGCAGCGGCACCCCGCCGAGCCGGTACGACTCGTCGAAGGCGGCCTGGTCGAAGTCCTGGTGCCACTTCAGGAAGTACTCCTGGACGGTCGTCCGCACCCCGGTGATCTGCGCCATGTTCGCGGCTTCCTCCGCGTTCGGGGCGCTGGGCGTGGCGATGCCGAACAGCGTCCCGGGCGGGCTGAGCAGCTGGCTCCGGGTGGCGGCGGTACCGGGCTTGGACGGGTCGTCGGGCGCCGCGGACGGGTCGGCCGGGGCCGCGGACGCCGCGGTCTGGGCGGCCGCCTGGTCCGGGGAGCCGTCGTCCAGCAGCAGTGCTGTGCAGCCCAGTACGAGGACGACGGCGAGCCCGGCCCGGCCCAGGACCGGGAAGCTCCGCCACCACCGGGTCACCGGGAGCGCGCGAAGGCGCTCCCAGCCCGGTATCAGGAGCGCCCGCTGCCGCTCCCACCAGGTGCGGAGCGGCAGCGGGCCGGGACGCCGGAAACGCTTAACCGGCATTCGTCATGGCGGCCTGGCCGCGGGCCTTCAGGTCGTCCAGTGCCTGCTTGGACACCCCGGCGGCGGCCTGCTTGGTCGCGGGCGTGCCGTCGGTCACCGCGCTCCCGTCCGCGTTGCCCGCGGTGGTGAACACCATGTACCGGCCGAACGCCTTGTTCGAGAACGCGCACTGGCTCAGGTCCGGGCAGAACCGCGGGGTCTGGTCCGAGCGCAGCGGCTTGATGTTGCCGACCACCTTGGCCTGCGCCCGGTCGGCCTGCGACTTGGAGTCGAACACGACGATGCCGACGGTGACCGCGGCCTTGTCGGAGACGTACGTCGCCAGGTAGATGTCCCGGCAGTTCTCGTTCTCCAGCACGGTGCCCAGGCCGTTGACGGTGCCCGCGCCGCACTGGTCGTCGTGCTCGGTCGCCTTCTTGGCCAGCGTCTGGCCGTCGACGCTCAGGCTGGCCTTCGGGAACAGCGTGTCGAGCGAGACCGGTGCCTTGTCGGTGGAGCCCCGGCTCAGCGCGTCCTCCGGGCTCTTCGGCTTCGTCCCGCCGGAGTTCGTCCCGCCGGAGGACGAGGAGGACGGCGACGGGGAGCCCGAGGAGTTGTCACCGGACGCCGAGGCGCTCGACGACG
Organism: Kitasatospora sp. NRRL B-11411; assembly: GCF_000721345.1. Taxonomy (NCBI): domain Bacteria; kingdom Bacillati; phylum Actinomycetota; class Actinomycetes; order Kitasatosporales; family Streptomycetaceae; genus Kitasatospora; species Kitasatospora sp. NRRL B-11411. The sequence continues at coordinate 185,243 of NZ_JOGH01000001.1, forward strand.
GGCCGGCGATCGGGTCGTTCTTCTTGTCGTCCTTGCCGAGCACGTTCATCGACACCACGACGATGCCGGCCAGCGCGACCGCGCAGACCAGCGCGATCCCGCCCAGCATCAGCCGCTTCTTCTTCCGGGCGGCCGTCTCGTGCTGGTCGGCCATCGCCGTCCAGTCCGGCTCGTCGCCGTTCTGGAACGTCCCGGCGCCGTACCGGCCCTGGACGGGCTGGCCCGGGTAGGGCTGCTGGCCCGGGTAGGGCTGCTGGCCCGGGTAGGGCTGGTTGGGCGGCGGCACCTGCCCCGGGTACTGCGGCGGGCCGTAGCCGCCCTGGTTGTACGGCGGGGGCACCTGCCCCGGACCCGCCGCCGGGGGCGGGTAGCCGTAGCCCGGCTGCGGCGGCCCCTGCGGGGGCTGTCCCTGTTGCGGGGGCGGGTAGCCGTAGCCCTGCGGCGGCACGCCCTGCGGCTGCCCCTGAGCCTCCGGTCCCCCCGGCTGCGCCTGCTGCTGACCATCGGTCATCTGAGTCTCCGCCACCCTTCACTCAACGCGCAGATCCTATCCGGAAACTTATCCGAGTCCATCGGCCCGCCCCCTCCAGGTGAAGGAGTTGCGAATCCGCAACTCCCCACCGGACACATCCCTCACCCCAGGTGCAGCCGGACCGCGTCCGCGAGCCGCTGGCAGACGTCCTGCGCCTGCTCCTCGCCGACCGCCTCGACCATGACCCGGACCAGCGGTTCCGTGCCGGACTTGCGCAGCAGGACCCGGCCGGTGCTGCCCAGTTCGGCCTCCGCCTCGGCGACCGCGGCCTGGAGCTCGACGCAGGACTCGACCCGGTTCTTGTCCACGCCCTTGACGTTGATCAGCACCTGCGGGAGCCGGGTCATGACCGAGGCAAGATCGGCCAGCGGCTGCTTGGTGGCGGCCAGCCGGGCGCCCAGCATCAGGCCGGTCAGGGTGCCGTCGCCGGTGGTGGCGTGGTCGAGCAGGATGACGTGCCCGGACTGCTCGCCGCCGAGCGCGTAGCCGTGCTGCTTCATCTCCTCCAGCACGTACCGGTCGCCGACCGCGGTCTGCACCAGCTCGACGCCCTCGCGCTCCATCGCCAGCTTGAAGCCCAGGTTGGACATCACGGTGGCGACCGCGGTGTTGCGGCGCAGCGTGCCGGCCTCCTTCATGGCGACCGCGAGGACGGCGATGATCTGGTCGCCGTCGACCTCGTTGCCGTCCGCGTCGGCGGCCAGGCAGCGGTCGGCGTCGCCGTCCAGGGCGATGCCCAGGTCGGCCCGGTGCTCCTTCATCGCGGCGCGCAGCTTGTCCAGGTGGGTGGAGCCGACGCCGTCGTTGATGTTCAGGCCGGTCGGCTCGGTGCCCAGGGTGTGCACCACCTCGGCGCCGGCCCGGGCGAACGCCTCGGGGGCGACCCGGGCGGCCGCGCCGTGCGCGCCGTCGATGACGACCCGGACCCCGTCGAGCCGGTTCGGCAGCACCGCGACCAGGTGCGCCACGTACCGGTCGAAGCCCTCGTTGTACTGGCGGACCCGGCCGACCGCGCCGCCGGTCGGGCGGTTCCAGGTCTCGTCGCCGACGCCGTAGCGGCGGTAGTGCGCCTCGATCGCGTCCTCGATCGCGTCGTCCAGCTTGTGGCCGCCGCGGGCGAGGAACTTGATGCCGTTGTCCGGCATCGCGTTGTGGCTGGCGGAGAGCATCACGCCGAAGTCCGCGCCGAGCGCGCCGGTCAGGTAGGCCACCGCGGGGGTGGGCAGCACGCCGACCCGCAGCACGTCGACGCCGGCGCTGGCCAGGCCGGCGATCACGGCGGCCTCCAGGAACTCTCCGGACGCCCGCGGGTCCCGGCCGACCACGGCCACCGGCCGGTGGCCCTCGAACGCGTTGGCGTCGCCGAGCACGTGCGCGGCGGCCACCGACAGGCCCAGTGCCAGCTCCGCGGTCAGGCCCTCGTTGGCCACACCGCGCACCCCGTCCGTACCGAAGAGTCGTGTCATGTTCGCGTTCGTCCGTCCTGTCGCGCCTGTACCGGGCTCGGGTGGTGCCGCCCCCGCGGACTCCGCACCGGCCCGGGAGGCACAACGCCCCGGAGCACTGGAGTGCTCCGGGGCGAGGATCGCATGAAGGGTGCGATTAGCGCTTGCTGTACTGCGGCGCCTTGCGGGCCTTCTTGAGACCGGCCTTCTTGCGCTCGACGGCGCGCGAGTCACGGGTCAGGAAGCCGGCCTTCTTGAGCGCGGCGCGGTTGTTGTCCACGTCCGCCTCGTTCAGGGCGCGGGCCACGCCGAGGCGCAGCGCGTAGGCCTGACCGGACACGCCGCCACCCGCGATGCGGGCGATGACGTCGTAGCGGCCGTCCAGCTCCAGGAGCTTGAAGGGCTCGTTCACGGTCTGCTGGTGCACCTTGTTGGGGAAGTAGTTCTCCAGGGTGCGACCGTTGATCTTCCACTGGCCGGTGCCGGGGACGATGCGCACGCGGGCGATCGCCTCCTTGCGGCGGCCGAGGCCGGCGCCGGGGACGGCCTCGCCGAAGCGGCCGGCCAGCGACTCGGTGGTGTACTCGGTCTCGGTGGTGTACTCGTCGACGTTCTCGTCGTCGAAGTCGACCTCGAGGGTGCTCTCGATGGCAGTCTCGGCCACGGTGTTCCTCAGCTCTTCTACGTCAGTTGGGGTGTGTGGTGGCCGGAATTACTGCGCGACCTGGGTGATCTCGAACGGCACCGGCTGCTGCGCAGCGTGCGGGTGCTGGTCGCCCGAGTAGACCTTCAGCTTCGAGAGCATCTGACGGCCCAGGCTGTTCTTCGGAACCATGCCCTTGATGGCCTTCTCGACGGCCTTCTCCGGGTTGTTCGCGAGCAGGTCGTCGTAGCGGACCGAGCGGAGACCGCCCGGGAAGCCGCTGTGGCGGTAGGCCAGCTTCTGGGTCTTCTTGTTGCCCGAGAGGTGCACCTTGTCGGCGTTGATGATGATGACGAAGTCACCAGTGTCAACGTGCGGCGCGTAGATCGCCTTGTGCTTGCCCCGCAGGAGGTTGGCGGCCTGGGAGGCCAGGCGGCCGAGCACGACGTCGGTCGCGTCGATGACGTGCCACTGACGCTGGACGTCGCCGGGCTTGGGGCTGTACGTACGCACGGTCGTAGCCTTCGCTTTTCAGTGAGTGGGTCCTGACAGGAGCACCAAGGCCCGGGGCCTCCAGCCGATCCGCCCGGACGCAATTCGGGCAGCCGCTGGAGTTCGGCCTGTCGTCTCCGGCGTACCGACCTCTCACGTGAGATAGAGCGAGCCAATACGCACAACAGCGGCCAACCTTACCGGGCCGGCGGGGTGGAATCCAAACCGGCCCGGCGGGACGGGCTCCGGTTCAGCGGTCCCGGACGACCCGGGTCTCGTCCCAGACCGGCTCCGGGGCCTCGTAGACCCGGCCGTCCGAGCCGAACACCAGGAAGCGGTCGAAGCTGCGGGCGAACCAGCGGTCGTGGGTGACGCACAGCACGGTGCCGTCGAACGCCTCCAGGCCCTGCTGCAGCGCCTCGGCGCTCTCCAGGTCCAGGTTGTCGGTCGGCTCGTCGAGCAGCAGCGCGGTCGAGCCGGACAGTTCCAGCTTGAGGATCATCAGCCGGGCCTGCTGGCCGCCGGAGAGCGACTCGAACTTCTGCTCCTCCTGCCGGTCCAGCTCGTAGCGGCGCAGCGCGGACATCGCCGCGCCGCGGGAGAGCGCGTGCTCCTCCTCGACGATCGAGCGCACCGTGCGGCCGAGCAGTTCGGGGTGGGCGTGGGTCTGCCGGAAGTGCCCCGGCACGACCCGGGCGCCGAGCTTCCACTCGCCGCCGTGCTTCACCGTGTCGTCGCCGGCCAGCAGCCGCAGGAAGTGCGACTTGCCGGAGCCGTTGGAGCCCAGCACCGCGACCCGCTCGCCGTAGAAGACCTCCAGGTCGAAGGGCTTCATCAGACCGGACAGCTCCAGGCCCTGCATGGTGAAGGCCCGCACGCCGGTGCGGCCGCCCTTGAGCCGCATGGTGATCGACTGCTCGCGCGGCGGCGCCTCGGGCGGGCCGGCGTCCTCGAACTTCTTCAGCCTGGTCTGCGCGGCGGCGTACCGGGAGGCCATCTCGTGGCTGACCGCGGCGGCCTGACGGAGCGTCAGCACCAGCTTCTTCAGCTTGGCGTGCTCCTCGTCCCAGCGGCGGCGCAGTTCCTCGAAGCGCTCGAAGCGGGCCTTGCGGGCCTCGTGGAAGGTGTCGAAGCCGCCGCCGTGCACCCAGACGCTGGAGCCGGTCGCGCCGGACTCCACCGCGATGATCTTCTCGGCGGTGCGGGAGAGCAGCTCGCGGTCGTGCGAGATGTACAGCACGGTCTTGTTGGTGGCCTTGATGGCCTCCTCCAGCCAGCGCTTGCCCGGCACGTCCAGGTAGTTGTCCGGCTCGTCGAGCAGCAGCACCTCGTCCGGGCCGCGCAGCAGCGCCTCCAGCACCAGCCGCTTCTGCTCGCCGCCGGAGAGGGTGTTCAGGCCGCGCCACTGGGCCCGCTCGAACGGCATGCCGAGCGCGGCCGTCGTGCAGACGTCCCAGTCGGCCTCGTACTCGTAGCCGCCGGCGTCCGACCAGTCGGAGAGCGCCTGGGCGTAGGCCATCTGCGACTTCTCGTCGTCCTGGGCGATCATCGCCAGCTCCGCGGCGTCCACCGCGCGGGCCGCGTCGGCGATCCGCTTCGGGGCGACGGAGACCAGCAGGTCGCGCACCGAGGCGTCGGCGGGCAGCGCGCCCGGGGCGTCCTCGGCGCTCTCCCGGCCGGTGGTGCCGACGAACTGCCGCATCACGCCCAGCCCGCCGGTGACCGTCACCGAGCCGCCGTGCGGCTGGGTGTCCCCCGCGATCATGCGCAGCAGCGTGGTCTTGCCCGCGCCGTTGGCGCCGACCAGCGCGACGGCCGCGCCCTCGCCGACCCGGAAGGACGCGTCGTCGAACAGCACCCGCCCGTCCGGCAGGTAGTACTCAAGGTGCGAAATCTCGACGTGTCCCATGCCTTCGGATTGTGCCAAGGCGCGCGCCGCCGACCAAACCCTTTACCTGCCGGGAGCACCCGCGGGGGCCGGCTCCCCCAGCGTCCGCAGCCGCCGCGAGATCCGGTTGCGCTCGGCGAGCAGGTCGTCGGCCGGGTAGCCGACCTCCTCCAGCGTCAGCCCGTGCGGCCGGATCACGTTGACCGCCGAGTTGCGCACCCCGCCCGCCAGCACCTCGCCCGGGAACTCCACCGGCCGGTGCCCGTCGCCGACCAGCAGCATCGCCCCGACCAGCGCGCGCACCATGTTGTGGCAGAACGCGTCCGCCCGCACGGTGGCCACCGCCAGCGAGCCCTCCTGGGCCGCGTACGGGTCGATCGGCACCCGGTCCCAGTGCAGTTCCAGCAGGGTGCGGATGGTGGTGGCGCCCTCGCGCTTCTTGCAGTACGCGGCGAAGTCGTGCTCGCCGACCAGCAGCGCCGCCGCCTCGTTCATCTTCGCCAGGTCGAGCGGCCGGTCGTGCCACAGCACGTGCCCGCGCAGCAGCGGGTCGACCCCGCCGGGGTGGTCGGCCACCCGGTACGCGTAGCGCCGCCAGACCGCCGCGAACCGGGCGTCGAAGCCGTGCGGCGCCTCGGAGACCCGGTACACCCGGACGTCGGCGGGCAGCCGCCCGGCCAGCCGGCGCAGCAGCTTGGCGCCGTGCTGGGCCCACAGCGCGTCCGGCAGGTCGACGTGCGCGACCTGGCCGCGGGCGTGCACCCCGGCGTCGGTGCGGCCGGCCACGGTCAGCGGGAAGTTCTCCTCGCTGCGCAGCACGATCCGCAGCGCGTCCTCCAACTCGCCCTGCACGGTGCGCCGTTCGCGCTGCCGGGCCCAGCCGGAGAACTCCGCGCCGTGGTAGGCGAGGTCCAGCCGGATCCGGGTGTGTCCGTCCGCCGGGCCGTCCTTCACCGGCGGCAGCTCCGCGCAGTCGTTCACCACTCCAACTCCCCTGTCTCACTGCTGGGATGCGAACGGGCCCGCTCCCCCGACGAGCGGGAGGGCGGGCCCGGACGAAGACTACGCGGAGGCTCAGGCCTCGGTGGTCTCGGCGGCCTCGTCGGCCTTCGCCTCGGCGGCCTGGTCGGCCTCCTTGACGGCGCGCTTGGCGGCGGCCTCGGCCTCGGCGACGGTCGCCTTGGTGGCGATCTCGCCCTCGACCAGCTCGATCACGGCCATCGGGGCGTTGTCGCCGCGACGGCTGCCGATCTTGGTGATGCGGGTGTAGCCGCCGGGACGGTTCTCGAACCGCGGGGCGATCTCGGTGAAGAGGGTGTGCAGCACCGACACGTCGGTGATGGTCTTGCGCACCAGGCGACGGTTGTGGATGTCGCCCTTCTTCGCCTTGGTGATCAGCTTCTCCGCCAGCGGGCGCAGGCGACGGGCCTTGGCCTCGGTGGTGGTGATGCGGCCGTACTGGAACAGCTCGCGGGCCAGGCCGGCCAGCAGGAGCGGCTCGTGGGACGGGCCGCCGCCGAGACGGGCACCCTTGGTGGGACGGGGCATGGTTACTCCTCGTATCTCCGACTACGGCCGTACCAGGTACCGCAGCGGGCGTGCGGACACTGTGCCCGCACGACTTTTCATGGCCCCGGGGGCGATCCACTGGGAACCGCCCCCGGCGTCAAGACTTCAGGGAACTCAGTACTGCTCGGTCTCCGCGTAGCCCTGGTCGTCCAGGTCGTCGGCGCCGAAGGCGTCGGCGGCGGCGGTCGGGTCGAACCCGGGCGGGCTGTCCTTGAGGGCCAGGCCCATGCCGGCCAGCTTCGCCTTGACCTCGTCGATCGACTTCGCACCGAAGTTGCGGATGTCGAGCAGGTCGGCCTCCGAGCGGGCGACGAGCTCACCCACGGTGTGGATGCCCTCGCGCTTGAGGCAGTTGTAGGAGCGGACGGTGAGTTCCAGCTCCTCGATCGGCAGCGCCAGGTCCGCGGCCAGGGCGGCGTCCGTCGGGGACGGGCCCATGTCGATGCCCTCGGCGTCGACGTTCAGCTCGCGGGCCAGGCCGAACAGCTCGACCAGGGTCTTGCCGGCCGAGGCCATCGCGTCGCGCGGACGCATGGCCGGCTTGGTCTCGACGTCGACGATCAGCTTGTCGAAGTCGGTGCGCTGCTCGACACGGGTCGCCTCGACCTTGTAGGTGACCTTGAGCACCGGGCTGTAGATGGAGTCGACCGGGATGCGGCCGATCTCCTGGCCCGAGGCCTTGTTCTGCACGGCGGAGACGTAGCCGCGACCGCGCTCGACGGTCAGCTCCATCTCCAGCTTGCCCTTGCCGTTCAGCGTGGCGAGGACCAGCTCGGGGTTGTGCACCTCGACACCGGCCGGGGGCGCGATGTCGGCGGCGGTGACCACACCCGGGCCCTGCTTGCGCAGGTACATCACGACCGGCTCGTCGTGCTCCGAGGAGACGACCAGCTGCTTGATGTTCAGGATGAGGTCGGTGACGTCCTCCTTGACGCCCGGCACGGTGGTGAACTCGTGCAGGACGCCGTCGATCCGGATGCTGGTGACGGCGGCACCCGGGATCGAGGAGAGGAGCGTGCGGCGGAGCGAGTTGCCGAGGGTGTAGCCGAAGCCCGGCTCCAGCGGCTCGATCACGAACCGCGAGCGGAACTCGTCGACGACCTCTTCGGTCAGCGAAGGACGCTGAGCGATCAGCATGTTCTGGATCCTCCAGTTGTCTTCGGCACCCACTATTTGATGCCGATAGAACTCAAGCGTACGGGCTCCCGCGACAAACGGGAGCCCGTACGAGGTTTAAAACACCGGCCGCCTGGTGACCCCAGGCGTCGCGTCAGACGCGGCGGCGCTTCGGCGGACGGCAGCCGTTGTGCGGGGTGGGGGTGACGTCCTGGATCGAGCCGACCTCCAGGCCGGTGGCCTGGAGCGAGCGGATCGCGGTCTCACGGCCGGAGCCCGGACCCTTGACGAAGACGTCGACCTTGCGCATGCCGTGCTCCTGCGCGCGACGGGCAGCGGCCTCGGCGGCCATCTGCGCGGCGAACGGGGTGGACTTGCGCGAGCCCTTGAAGCCGACGTGGCCGGCAGAGGCCCAGGAGATCACGTTGCCCGAGGGGTCGGTGATCGAAACGATGGTGTTGTTGAACGTGCTCTTGATGTGGGCGTGCCCGTGAGCGACGTTCTTCTTCTCCTTGCGGCGGATCTTCTTCGCGCCGGCAGCCTGACGACCCTTGGGGGGCATAAGTCTGTTCTCCTACTGAGGTGGTCGGTCCGCTGACCCGCGGGCCGGAGGGATGTCCGGTGACGGGACGGACTACTTCTTGCCCGGCTTCTTCTTGCCGGCGATCGCGCGACGCGGGCCCTTGCGGGTACGCGCGTTGGTGTGGGTGCGCTGGCCGCGGACGGGCAGACCGCGACGGTGGCGCAGGCCCTCGTAGCAGCCGATCTCGACCTTGCGGCGGATGTCGGCGGCGACCTGGCGGCGGAGGTCACCCTCGACCTCGAAGTTCGCGTCCACGAACTTCTGCAGCTTGACGAGGTCGTCCTCGCTGATGTCGCGCACGCGGATGTCACCGCTCACGCCGGTCTCGGCGAGGGCCAGCTGGGCGCGGGTCTTGCCGATGCCGTAGACGTAGGTGAGGGCGATCTCGATCCGCTTCTCGCGGGGGAGATCAACGCCGGAAAGGCGTGCCATTCAAGGCTCCTGTGGTTCTTCTCAGAGGTCTGACGTGCCGCCTACTCGCTGTCTCTCGACAGGGAGCCCCGGCCTCTGACCGGGGGTGGCAGTCCGTCCGGGACGGACGGATCGGGCGGCCCGCTTATGACGTTGGTGCGCGTCGCGCGAAGGTCCTACGAGAAATGCTGGGGGGTGGATCAGCCCTGGCGCTGCTTGTGGCGCAGGTTGTCGCAGATCACCATGACCCGGCCGTGGCGGCGGATCACCTTGCACTTGTCGCAGATCTTCTTGACGCTCGGCTTGACCTTCATGATTCAGGTTCTCCGGGGTCTAGATCTGGCGGTTGTTACTTGTAGCGGTAGACGATCCGGCCGCGGGTCAGGTCGTAGGGGCTGAGCTCCACCACGACCCGGTCATCCGGGAGGATGCGGATGTAGTGCATGCGCATCTTGCCGCTGATGTGCGCGAGGACCTTGTGACCGTTCTGCAGCTCGACCTTGAACATCGCGTTCGGAAGAGACTCGATCACGGTGCCCTCGATCTCAATGGCGCCTTGCTTCTTAGCCATGAACTGCGAGATCCACCCTTCGGGTCCGGCTACCGTATGCGGAACGCTCGTGCGAACCAGGCTTCACCTCTGCCACGGGGGATTCCCCTGGGCTGAGGGCGTGCGGGAACACGCTACGAGAGAGCCGACGCACCATCGTAAACCAAGCACCGCACCGGAGCGAAATCAGCTCGGCGCGGTGCCGGGGCTCAGTACTTCGCGGCGACCTGCACCGGGACGACCGGCTGCACCACGGCGGTGCAGGCCGAGCAGCGGCGGGCGGCCTCGGGGATCTCGGTCAGGCACTCGGGGCAGGGGCGCTTGGGCACCGAGGGCTTCTTCGGCATGTACCGGGCGGTGGCCTTGGAGACCGGCAGCACCACGCAGAAGTACAGCACCGCGGCGGTCAGCACGAACGCGATCAGCACGTTCAGGAACTGGCCGTACGGGAAGTGCACGCCGGCCACCGAGAAGGTGTAGGCGCTGAAGTCGCCGGCCGCGCCGACCACCACGCCGACCACCGGGGTGAGGAAGGCGGTGACGAAACCGGTCACCACGCCGGTGAACGCGGCACCGATGACCACACCGACGGCCATGTCGATGACGTTGCCGCGCATCATGAAGTCGCGGAAGCCCTTGAGCACTGTCTCTCCCCTGGGGTTGCTGCGGGTGTCAGCTGATGAAAATAGGACAAGGGGCCCGGAGGTCCAAACCCCCGGGCCCCGATCCGCCCGCAGTGAGAGAAGTGCCTCAGATCATCCGGTTCAGCCCAGCGGGTCCGGCGCCGCGGTGACGCCCAGCTTGGCCAGCTCGGCCCGGCCCCCGTCGAAGGCGGTCAGCACCAGCGGGCCCTGCTCGGTGACGGCCACCGAGTGCTCCCAGTGCGAGGCCCAGGTGCCGTCGGTGGTGACGACCGTCCAGTCGTCCTCCAGCACCGCGGTGTGCGGGGTGCCGAGCGAGACCATCGGCTCGATCGCCAGCACGGTGCCCGGGACCAGCTTCATGCCCTTGCCGCGGCCGGCCACGTAGTTCAGCACGTGCGGCTCCATGTGCATCGCGGTGCCGATGCCGTGGCCGCCGTAGCCCTCGGTGATGCCCCACTTGCCCTTCGGCGGCAGCGGCTGGCGGCGGACGAAGCCCTCGATCGCCCGGGAGACGTCGACCAGCCGGTTGCCCTTCTTCATCTGGGCGATGCCGGCCCACATCGAGCCCTCGGTGACCTTCGACAGCATCACGTTCTCGGCGGCGGTCTCACCGACCGCGACGGTGATCGCCGCGTCGCCGTGCCAGCCGTCCAGGATCGCGCCGCAGTCGATCGAGATCAGGTCGCCGGCCTTCAGCACCCGCTCGCCGGGGATGCCGTGCACGACCTCCTCGTTCACCGAGGCGCAGATCACCCCCGGGAACCACAGACCGCCGTGGTCGGCGCGGAAGTTGGAGGTGGCGCCGTGCTTGGCGATGACCGCGTCGGCGATGTCGTTCAGCTCGCCGGTGGTCACCCCCGGGGCGACCGCCTCGCGGGCGGCCTTCAGCGCCTCGGCGACGACCAGCCCGGCCGCCCGCATCTTGGCGATCTGCTCGGGGGTCTTGATCTCCACCATCTGGTCAACGCCTTCCACGTTCTGATTTCGGACTGCCCTCCACCGTACGACGCACGAGACGGCCGGGGCGCCCGCTTCGGGGCGACCCGGCCGTCTCACGACGCGTCGTGGCGTCAGGCGTTCTTGTTCTGCTCCAGGGCGGCGACCGCGCGCTCGGTCACCTCGTCCACCTTGCCGAGGGCGGAGATGGTGACCAGCAGGCCCTGCGCCTGGTAGTAGCCGATGATCGGCTCGGTCTTGGAGTGGTACTCCTCCAGGCGGACCCGGACGGCCTCCTCGGTGTCGTCCGAGCGCTGGTACAGCTCGCCGCCGCACTCGTCGCAGACGCCCTCGACCTTCGGCGGGTTGTACACCACGTGAAACACGTGGGCGCCGTCGTTGCGGCACAGCCGGCGACCGGCGATCCGCTTGACGACCTCGTCCTCGGGGACCTCAAGGTCCAGCACGCCGTCCAGCGCGATCCCGTTCTCGGCCAGGATGGCGTCCAGCGCCTCCGCCTGGCCCAGGTTGCGCGGGAAGCCGTCCAGCAGGAAGCCGCCTGCGGCGTCCGGCTGGAGCATGCGGTCCTTGGCCATCCCGATGGTGACCTCGTCGGGCACCAGGCGCCCGGCGTCCATGTAGGACTTCGCCTCGACACCCAGCGGGGTGCCCTGGCTGATGTTGGCACGGAACAGGTCACCGGTGGAGATGTGGGGAATGGACAGGGTCTTGGCCAGAACGTGCGCCTGAGTACCCTTCCCGGCCCCGGGGGGTCCGACGAGGACGATTCGCATCAGCGGAGGAACCCTTCGTAATTGCGCTGCTGGAGTTGGCTCTCGATCTGCTTCACAGTTTCGAGTCCGACGCCGACGACGATGAGCACGGAGGTGCCGCCGAACGGGAAGTTGGTCTGCTGTCCGAAGGCGACCAGGGCGACCATCGGGATCAACGCGATGAGGCCCAGGTAGAGGGAACCCGGCCACGTGATGCGGGTGAGCACGTAGTTCAGGTACTCGGCCGTCGGCCGGCCGGCCCGGATGCCCGGGATGAAGCCACCATACTTCTTCATGTTGTCGGCAACTTCTTCGGGGTTGAAGGAGATGGCGACGTAGAAGAAGGCGAAGAAGACGATCAGCACGAAGTAGGTCGCCATGTAGACCGGGTGGTCGCCCTTGACGAAGTGGTTCCGGATCCAGATCGCCCAGCTCGCCTGCGAGTTGGTCAGCTGCACCACCAGCGCCGGGATGTACAGCAGCGAGGAGGCGAAGATGACCGGGATGACGCCGGCCTGGTTGACCTTCAGCGGGATGTAGGTCGAGGTGCCGCCGAAGGACCGGCGGCCCACCATCCGCTTCGCGTACTGCACCGGGATCCGGCGCTGGGCCTGCTCGACGAAGATGACCAGGCAGACCACGATGATGCCGACCGCGATGACCGAGGCGAACTCGCCCCAGCCGTCCAGCAGCTTGCCGGACTCCTTGATCGCCCACATCGAGCCGGGGAAGCCCGCCGCGATCGAGGTGAAGATCAGGATCGACATGCCGTTGCCGATGCCGCGGTCGGTGATCAGCTCACCCAGCCACATGATGACGGTGGTGCCGGCGGTCATGATGATGACCATGGTGGCGATCCGGAAGATCGACTGGTTCGGCACGATGTTGCCGCCCTCGGGGCAGCCCGAGAACAGCGCACCGCTGGACGCGGTCGCCAGGATGCCGGTGCCCTGCAGCACCGCGAGGGCGATGGTCAGGTAGCGGGTGTACTGGGTGATCTTCGCGGTGCCGGCCTGCCCCTCCTTCTTCAGGGCCTCCAGCCGCGGGATGACCACGGTGAGCAGCTGCAGGATGATGCTGGCCGTGATGTACGGCATGATGCCGAGCGCGAAGATGGTCAGCTGCAGCAGCGCGTTGCCGCTGAACAGGTTGACCAGCCCGAACAGGCCTTCCTTCTGCCCGTTGACGCACGCGTGGACGGCCTGGAAGTTGATTCCGGGCATGGGGACGTGGGCGCCCAGCCGGAACAGCACCATGATGCCCAGCGTGAACAGCAGCTTCTTGCGCAGGTCGGGCGTCTGGAACGCCCGCGCGAACGCACTGAGCACGGTGCCTCCTGCGCCTCCCGCGCGTCGTCGGCGGAAGGGTCGGTCCTGATGTGGGGAAAGGGAACTTCACGGACTCTAACAGTGCCCGGGGGCCGGAAAGAAGCGCGTGCGGCCGCTCCCCCACTCATGGGGTACGGCTTGCCCGGGTTTGACACACAAATAGAGCGTGTGCAAGGGGTGCCAACGGCACCGGGCCCCGGCCCCCCTTTCACAAGAGGGGCTCGGGGCCCGGTGTCTGTCCGTGCGTCAGATCGATCGCGTCAGAGCAGTTCGGTGACCGAACCGCCGGCCGCGGTGATCTTCTCGGCGGCGGAGCCGGAGACGGCGTCGACCGTCACCTGCAGCGCCACCGCGATGTCGCCCTGGCCGAGGACCTTGACGAGCTCGTTCTTGCGAACGGCGCCCTTCGCGATCAGGTCGGCCACGGTGACCTCGCCACCGTTCGGGTAGAGCTCGGCCAGGCGGTCCAGGTTCACGACCTGGAACTGCTTGTGGGCCGGGTTCTTGAAGCCCTTCAGCTTCGGCAGGCGCATGTGGAGGGGCATCTGGCCACCCTCGAAGCGCTGCGGAACCTGGTAGCGGGCCTTGGTGCCCTTGGTACCACGACCTGCAGTCTTGCCCTTGGAGCCCTCACCGCGACCAACACGGATCTTGTCCTTCTTGGCACCCGGGGCGGGCTTCAGGTTGTGGAGCTTGATCGGCGAGTCCGACATGATCAGTCCACCTCCTCGACCGTGACGAGGTGGCGAACGGTGTGGACCATGCCGCGGATCTCCGGGCGGTCCTCCTTCACCACGGTGTCGTTCAGCCGCTTCAGGCCGAGCGAACGGAGGGTGTCACGGTGGTTCTGCTTGCTACCGATGTACGACTTGGTCTGGGTGACCTTCAGGCGAGCCATCAGGCGCTCACCCCAGCCGCACGGGCCCGGAGCAGCGCGGCCGGGGCCACGTCCTCCAGGGGCAGGCCACGACGGGCGGCGATCTCCTCGGGGCGCACGAGGCCCTTCAGAGCGGCCACGGTGGCGTGCACGATGTTGATCGCGTTGTCCGAGCCGAGCGACTTCGACAGGATGTCGTGAACGCCGGCGCACTCCAGGACGGCACGCACCGGGCCACCGGCGATAACACCGGTACCGGGGGACGCCGGCTTCAGCAGCACGACGCCGGCGGCCTTCTCGCCCTGGATCGGGTGCGGGATGGTGCCCTGGATACGGGGGACCTTGAAGAAGTTCTTCTTGGCCTCCTCAACGCCCTTGGCGATGGCGGCCGGAACCTCCTTCGCCTTGCCGTAACCGACACCCACGGTGCCGTCACCGTCGCCCACCACGACCAGCGCGGTGAAGCTGAAACGACGACCACCCTTGACAACCTTGGCGACACGGTTGATCGCGACGACGCGCTCGACGTAAGCGGTCTTCTCGGCGACCGGGGCGCCGCCCCGCTCGTCACGCTTACGGTCGCGCCGCTCGCCACCGGTGCCGCCGCCGGCGCCGCTACCGCGGCGCTGGGGTCCAGCCATTGGAATTACCTCTCTCGTTTACGTCCGCCGACAGAGTCGACGAGCGGCTTAGAAGTCGAGCCCGGACTCGCGGGCCGCGTCCGCCAGGGCGGCGATGCGGCCGGCGTACCGGTTGCCCGCGCGGTCGAAGACGACCGACTCGACGCCGGCGGCCTTGGCGCGCTCGGCGACCAGGCTTCCGACCTTCTTGGCCAGCTCGGTCTTGTCGCCCTCGGTGCCCTTGATGGACACGTCGAGGGTGGACGCCGACGCCAGGGTGTGACCCTTGGCGTCGTCGATGACCTGGGCGACCATGTGGCGGTTCGAACGCGTCACGACGAGGCGCGGACGCACCTCGGTGCCGACGACGCGCTTGCGAACGCGAATGGCGCGGCGCTTGCGGGCGGCGTTCTTGTAGGCGTTGCCCTTGCCGATCTTGACAGAGACGCTCATCGCTTACTTACCACTCTTTCCGACCTTGCGGCGGATGACCTCGCCCGCGTACTTGACGCCCTTGGCCTTGTACGGGTCGGGCTTGCGCAGCTTGCGGATCTTGGCGGCGATCTCGCCGACCTTCTGCTTGTCGGTGCCGTCCACGTGGAACTTGGTGGGCGTCTCGACGACGAAGGTGATCCCCTCCGGCGCGGTGACCAGGATCGGGTGGCTGTAGCCCAGCGCGAACTCCATGTCGGAGCCCTTCGCCGTGACTCGGTAGCCGACGCCGCTGATCTCCAGCGACTTGCGGTAGCCCGCGGTCACGCCGGTGATCATGTTCGCCACCAGCGTGCGCGACAGGCCGTGCAGGGCCTTCGACTGACGCTCGTCGTTCGGGCGGGTGACGACCAGAGTGCCGTCCTCGCCCTTGCCGATCTCGATCGGCGCGGCGACGACGTGGGTGAGGGTGCCCTTGGGGCCCTTCACCGAGACCGTCTGGCCGTCGATGGTGACGTCCACACCAGCGGGAACCTGGATGGGCAGCCGTCCAATGCGCGACATTGCTGTACCTCCGTTTCCCGAATTACCAGACGTAGGCGAGAACTTCTCCGCCTACGCCCTTCTTGGCGGCCTGCTTGTCGGTCAGGAGGCCGGAGGACGTGGAGATGATCGCCACGCCCAGGCCGCCGAGCACCTTCGGCAGGTTGGTGGACTTTGCGTACACACGCAGACCCGGCTTGCTGATGCGCTTGATGCCGGCGATGGAACGCTCGCGGTTGGGGCCGAACTTGAGCTCGATGGTCAGCTTCTTGCCGACCTCGCCCTCGACGGGCTCCTCAACCTTGTAGGAGGAGATGTACCCCTCCTGCTGCAGGATCTCGGCGACGTGCGCCTTGATCTTGCTGGCCGGCATCGCCACGGAGTCGTGGTACGCCGAGTTCGCGTTACGCAGACGCGTGAGCATGTCTGCGATGGGGTCGGTCATGGTCATGGTGGCCTCAGGCCTCTCCCGCCGTGGTTTCTCCGCGCCAGGTCCCCCTCCGCGCACTCGGTGGAGTGCGAAAGGGGCACAAGCGCAGGGGACCTGCGACGTAGTAAGACTGGGTGTCGCGAGCCCTCTCAGGAAGGCCGCGGGTCGCCCGGAGGGGACGCCGCAGCAGGGGCCCGACCCCAACACCTTACGGGATCCCTCGCGGGAACCCAAAAGCGTCGAGGTCGGGCACACTGCTCGCTGATGTCAGAACTTCCGGTAAGGACTTACCAGGAGCTCTTGGTCACGCCCGGCAGCTCGCCGCGGTGCGCCATCTCACGGAGGCACACACGGCACAGGCCGAACTTGCGGTACACCGAGTGCGGACGGCCGCAGCGCTGGCACCGGGTGTACGCCCGGACGCCGAACTTCGGCTTGCGCTCGGACTTAGCGATCAGGGCCTTCTTCGCCATGGCTCACGCCTCCTTGAACGGGAAGCCCAGAGCGCGCAGCAGCGCCCGGCCCTCATCGTCGGTCTGAGCGGTGGTCACGACGGTGATGTCCATACCGCGCTGACGGTCGACCTTGTCCTGGTCGATCTCGTGGAACATGACCTGCTCGGTCAGACCGAAGGTGTAGTTGCCACGGCCGTCGAACTGCTTGGGCGAGAGGCCGCGGAAGTCACGGATGCGCGGCAGGGCCAGCGACACCAGACGGTCCACGAACTCCCACATGCGGTCACCACGGAGGGTGACGTGGGCACCGATCGGCTGGCCCTCGCGCAGCTTGAACTGCGCGATGGACTTGCGGGCCTTGGTGACGGCCGGCTTCTGACCGGTGATCGCGGTCAGGTCCTTGATGGCACCCTCGATCAGCTTGCTGTCACGGGCGGCCTCGCCGACACCCATGTTGACCACGACCTTGACCAGGCCGGGGATCAGCATGACGTTCTCGTACGAGAACTGCTCGTGCAGCTGACCCTTGACCTCGGAGAGGTACTTCTCCTTGAGGCGGGGGGTCACCTTCTCAACAGTCGTCTCAGACATCAGATGTCCTCACCGGTCCGCTTGGCAACGCGGATCTTGTTGCCCTGGTCGTCAAAGCGGTAGCCGACGCGGGTGACGACCTTCTTGCCGTCCTTCTCCACGACCAGCTGGACGTTGGAGACGTGCACCGGGGCCTCGACGGTCACGATGCCACCCTGCGTGCCGGGGCCCGGCTTGGTGTGCTTCTTGACCCGGTTGACACCCTCGACCAGGACCTTGTTGTCAGCGGGGATGGCCTGGATGACCTTGCCCTGCTTGCCCTTGTCCTTGCCGGTGATGACCTGGACCAGGTCACCCTTCTTGATCTTCATGCTGTTCGCCATGGGTTAGAGCACCTCCGGCGCCAGCGAGATGATCTTCATGAACTTCTTGTCGCGCAGCTCGCGGCCCACCGGGCCGAAGATGCGGGTACCGCGGGGGTCGCCATCGGTGTTCTTGAGAACCACGGCGGCGTTCTCGTCGAAGCGGATGTACGAACCGTCCGGACGGCGGCGCTCCTTGACGGTGCGAACGACGACGCACTTGACGACGTCGCCCTTCTTCACCGAACCGCCGGGGATCGCGTCCTTGACGGTGGCGACGATGACGTCCCCGATACCGGCGTAGCGGCGACCGGAGCCACCGAGAACGCGGATGCAGAGAATCTCCTTGGCACCCGTGTTGTCGGCGACGCGCAGTCGCGACTCCTGCTGGATCACAGCTTTCTCCTGATCGTCAACAAGTGTTGACGGGCCGGCCGCTGCTCACACCCGCGCCCCTGGGGGCCCGGTGCACATACGGCCGTACCGCGAACAACCTTGTTACTTGGCCTTCTCGAGGATCTCGACGACGCGCCAGCGCTTCGTCGCGGACAGCGGCCGGGTCTCCATCAGGAGGACACGGTCGCCGACACCGCACGCGTTCTGCTCGTCGTGCGCCTTCAGCTTGTTGGTACGGCGGATGACCTTGCCGTACAGCGCGTGCTTGACGCGGTCCTCGACGGCGACGACGACGGTCTTGTCCATCTTGTCGCTGACGACGAGACCCTCACGGGTCTTGCGGAAACCGCGCGTCTCGTTGGTGTTCTCAGTCATCAGGCGTTCTCCACCGTCTCGATGCCCAGCTCGCGCTCGCGCATCAGGGTGTAGATCCGCGCGATGTCCTTACGGACCAGCCGGAGCCGTCCGTGGTTGTCGAGCTGCCCGGTCGCCGCCTGGAAGCGGAGGTTGAACAGCTCCTCCTTGGCCTCGCGGAGCTTGGCAACGAGGGCCTCGTTGTCCAGTTCCCGAAGCTCAGCAGCCTTGGTAGCGGCCGACATCAGCTCTCACCGTCCTCGCGCCGAACGATCCGGCACTTCATCGGAAGCTTGTGCGCGGCACGCGTGAGCGCCTCGCGGGCAATCTTCTCGTTCGGGTACGACAGTTCGAACATGACCCGACCCGGGTGCACGTTCGCGATCCACCACTCCGGCGAACCCTTACCGGAACCCATGCGGGTCTCGGCCGGCTTCTTGGTGAGCGGGCGGTCCGGGTAGATGTTGATCCAGACCTTGCCGCCACGACGGATGTGACGGGTGATCGCGATACGAGCGGACTCGATCTGACGGTTCGTCACGTAGGCCGGGGTCACGGCCTGGATGCCGAACTGGCCGAACGCCAGCTCGGTGCCACCCTTGGCAGCGCCGCGGCGCTTCGGGTGGTGCTGCTTGCGGTGCTTGACCCGACGGGGGATCAGCATTGCGGTCAGGCCTCCGTTCCGGTGTTCTCGGCAGCCGGAGCCTCGACCGCGGCCTGGGCCGCGGGGGCCTCGGCAGCAGCGGCGGGACGACGGCCGCGGCCGCCGCGCTCGCCACCACGGCCACCGCGCTCGCCACCGCGGGCGGGACGACCGCCCTCGGGACGGGCCGGGCGGTTGCCGGAGCGGGCGGCGGCGTTCTCAGCGCGGACCTCGGCGATGTTCTTGACGTCGCCCTTGTAGATCCAGACCTTCACGCCGATGCGGCCGAAGGTGGTCTTGGCCTCGAAGAAGCCGTAGTCGACGTTCGCGCGCAGGGTGTGCAGCGGCACACGGCCCTCGCGGTAGAACTCCGAACGGCTCATCTCGGCGCCGCCGAGACGACCGGAGCACTGGACCTTGATGCCCTTGGCGCCGGCCTTCATGGTCGACTGCATGCTCTTGCGCATGGCGCGACGGAAGGAGACGCGGGAGGACAGCTGCTCCGCGACGCCCTGGGCCACGAGCTGGGCGTCCATCTCGGGGTTGCGGACCTCGAGGATGTTCAGCTGGACCTGCTTGCCGGTCAGCTTCTCCAGCTTGCCGCGGATCTTGTCGGCCTCCGTGCCACGGCGGCCGATCACGATGCCCGGACGAGCGGTGTGGATGTCCACGCGGACGCGGTCACGGGTGCGCTCGATCTCCACCTTCGAGATGCCGGCGCGCTCCATGCCCTGCGTCATGAGACGCCGGATGGCGACGTCTTCCTTGACGTAGTCCTTGTACAGCTTGTCGGCGTACCAACGGGACTTGAAGTCCGTGCTGATGCCGAGGCGGAACCCGTGCGGGTTAACCTTCTGGCCCATTACCGGGTCCCTTCCTTGCTGCTGACGACCACGGTGATGTGGCTGGTCCGCTTGCGGATCCGGTAGGCACGGCCCTGGGCGCGCGGACGGAACCGCTTCAGGGTCGGACCCTCGTCAACGTACGCCTCGGAGATGTAGAGGTCGTCCACGTTGGAGTGGTTGTAGTTGTGCGCGGCGTTGGCGATGGCGCTGTTGAGCACCTTGCCGACCGGCACGGTGGCGGCCTGCGGAGCGAAACGCAGGACCGCCTGGGCCTCCGTGGCCTGCAGGCCACGGATGAGGTCCACCACGCGGCGGGCCTTCATGGGCGTGACGCGGATGTACCGCGCCTGGGCCCTGGCTTCCATGGTTGTCCCCTTAATGGAGTAAGTCACTTTGTCGTTCTGGCGCTACAGCTCGCGGAGCGAATCGCCCCAAAGGCGGAGCCGCTAATCAGATACTTAGCGACGCTTCGACTTGCGGTCTTCCTTCACGTGCCCCTTGAAGGTGCGCGTGGGAGCGAACTCGCCGAGCTTGTGGCCGACCATCGACTCGGTGACGAACACCGGGACGTGCTTGCGGCCATCGTGAACCGCGATCGTGTGGCCCAGCATGGCCGGGGAGATCACGGAACGACGGGACCAGGTCTTGATGACGTTCTGCGTGCCCGCCTCGTTCTGCACGTCCACCTTCTTCTGAAGGTGGTCGTCGATGAAGGGGCCCTTCTTGAGACTGCGCGGCATCTGACCTGCTCCTAGCGCTTCTTGTTGGTCTTGCGGCGGCGCACGATGAGGGAGTCCGACGCCTTGTTCGGGCGACGGGTGCGGCCCTCGGGCTTGCCCCACGGCGAGACCGGGTGGCGACCACCGGAGGTCTTACCCTCACCACCACCGTGCGGGTGGTCGATCGGGTTCATGGCCACACCACGCACGGTCGGGCGGACGCCCTTCCAGCGCATACGGCCGGCCTTGCCCCAGTTGATGTTCGACTGCTCGGCGTTGCCGACCTCGCCGACGGTCGCGCGGCAGCGCGCGTCCACCAGGCGGATCTCACCGGAGGGCATGCGCAGGTGCGCCATGCGGCCCTCACGGGCGAGCAGCTGAATGCCGGAACCCGCGGAACGGGCCAGCTTGGCGCCACCGCCGGGACGGAGCTCCACCGCGTGGATGGTGGTACCGACCGGGATGTTGCGCAGCGGCAGGTTGTTGCCCGGCTTGATGTCGGCGCCAGCGCCGTTCTCGATCCGGTCACCCTGCGCGACGCCGCGGGGGGCGATGATGTAGCGCTTCTCGCCGTCCGCGTAGTGCAGGAGCGCGATGCGCGCGGTGCGGTTCGGGTCGTACTCGATGTGAGCGACCTTGGCCGGCACGCCGTCCTTGTCGTGACGACGGAAGTCGATCAGACGGTAGGCGCGCTTGTGACCGCCACCCTGGTGGCGAGCGGTGACACGACCGGCGTTGTTACGGCCGCCCTTGCTGTGCAGCGGGCGAACCAGCGACTTCTCCGGCGTGGACCGCGTGATTTCGACGAAGTCGGCCACGCTGGAGCCGCGACGGCCCGGCGTAGTCGGCTTGTACTTGCGGATACCCATTTCTGTCCTCGTCCTTTACGACGATCGCAGTCCCTGACCCGAGGGTCAGGCGACCGGACCACCGAAGATGTCGATGCGGTTGCCCTCGGCCAGCGTCACGATCGCGCGCTTGGTGTCCTTGCGCTTGCCGAAACCGGTGCGGGAGCGCTTGCGCTTGCCCTGGCGGTTCAGCGTGTTCACGGCCTCGACCTTGACCGAGAAGACCGACTCGACGGCCTGCTTGATCTGGGTCTTGTTGGCACCGGGAGCCACGACGAACGTGTACTTGTTCTCGTCGAGGAGCGAGTAGCTCTTCTCCGAGATGACCGGCTTGATCAGGACGTCACGGGGGTCCGTGAACGTCTTGGAGGTGATCTCGCTCATCAGGCGGCAGTCCCTTCGAGCTCGCCCTCAGCAGCAACGGCCTTGGCGGACGCGGCCGGACCGGCCACGAAACGCTCGAAGGCGGCCTGGGTGAAGACCACATCGTCGGAGACGAGCACGTCGTAGGTGTTCAGCTGGCCGGCGTCCAGGATGTGCACGTTCGGCAGGTTGCGAGCGGACAGGATGCCCAGCTCGTCCTCGCGCTCGACCACCAGGAGGAGGTTCTTGCGCTCGGAGATCTTGCCGAACAGGACCTTGGCGGCCTTGGTCGACGGAGCCTCGGTCGCGGTCACGCCGGTGACGACGTGGATGCGCTCGTGACGAGCCCGGTCGGTGAGCGCGCTGCGCAGGGCGGCGGCGATCATCTTCTTCGGGGTGCGCTGCGAGTAGTCGCGCGGCACGGGACCGTGCACGACGCCACCACCGGCGAACTGCGGGGCGCGGGTCGAGCCCTGGCGGGCGCGGCCGGTGCCCTTCTGGCGGTACGGCTTCTTGCCGCCACCGCGGACCTCGCCACGACGCTTGACCTTGTGGGTGCCCTGGCGAGCCGCGGCGAGCTGCGCCACGACGACCTGGTGCATCAGCGGGACGCTGACCTTGGCGTCGAAGATCTCGGCGGGCAGCTCCAGGCTGCCGGCCTTGTCGCCGGCCGGCGACAGGATGTCAATGGTGCTCATATCCTTCACAGCCCCTTCGCCGCGGTGCGGACGAGGACGAGGCCGCCGTTCGGACCCGGGATCGCGCCCTTGATGAGCAGCAGACCCTTCTCCGCGTCGACCGCGTGCACGGTCAGGTTCTGGGTGGTCACGCGCTCGTGGCCCATCCGACCCGCCATGCGCATGCCCTTGAACACACGACCCGGGGTGGCGCAGCCACCGATGGAGCCGGGCGAACGGTGCTTGCGCTGGGTGCCGTGACCGGCGCCGAGGCCCTTGAAGTTGTGACGCTTCATGACACCGGCGAAGCCCTTGCCCTTGGAGGTGCCGGTCACGTCGACCTTGACACCCGCCTCGAACAGCTCGGCGGTGATCTCCTGGCCCAGGGTGTACTCGGACGCGTCCGCGGTACGGAGCTCGACCAGGTGGCGGCGGGGGGTGACACCGGCCTTGGCGAAGTGGCCCTGGAGGGGCTTGTTCACCTTGCGGGGGTCGATCTCGCCGAAGCCGATCTGGACGGCGTCGTAGCCGGCCGGGCTGTCGGCGGTGTGGACCTGGGTCACGACATTCGGCCCGGCCTTGACGACGGTCACCGGGACGACCCGGTTGTTCTCGTCCCAGACCTGGGTCATGCCGAGCTTCTCGCCCAGGATGCCCTTAATCTGCTTAGCCATCTTCGGTGCGCCTCTCAGAGCTTGATCTCGATGTCGACGCCCGCCGGCAGGTCGAGACGCATCAGCGAGTCAACCGTCTTCGGCGTGGGGTCGAGGATGTCGATCAGACGCTTGTGAGTGCGCATCTCGAAGTGCTCGCGCGAGTCCTTGTACTTGTGCGGCGAGCGGATGACGCAGTAAACGTTCTTCTCAGTGGGCAGCGGCACCGGGCCCGCGACCTGCGCACCAGTCCGGATCACCGTCTCGACGATCTTCTTCGCCGAGGAGTCGATGACCTCGTGGTCGTAGGCCTTGAGCCGGATGCGGATCTTCTGTCCCGCCATGGCTACTTCGTAGTCCTTTGTGTCGTACGTCGCTGCACGACTCCCCCTCCGACCCCCGCGCTCGGGCGTGTCGCCCTCGCGCTTGCAAAAAACCGGCGAAACATCTCGTCGGTTTCGAACTTCTGGGAGTTGGGGTGAGCCGGGCCGGTACCCCGCACACGCTTCCCGGAAGATTCCCGTACTTTCGCCCCGCAGCTGCCGCGGTGTCGCTTACACACCACTGCACCCACACACAGCACGTGGGCACATGAACGGCCATTCACGGGAACGACGAGTACATGGGACTCGCTTCCGGTCCTCCCGGCGGGAGGCGCGCAGCATCGGTACTCAACCGAGCAACCCGGACATCCTGCCACAGGAGGAGCGCGATACGCCAATCGGGGCCGGTGCGGCGTCGCCGCACCGGCCCCGATCGGGCGAGGGGTCCGTCACCAGGGGCGGTTGCGCCCGCACTGCAGCGGCCACTGCTCCTTGTCGGCGTTGCCGCAGAAGATCCGGAGGTCGTCCGGGCCGAAGGTGTACTCGGCCAGCTCCATGTTGATGTCGCTGCAGTCACCGCCCGCGTACTTCGGGCAGGTGCCGTTCTGCTGCTTGATGTGGTGCGCGCGCAGCGCGTCCAGGCCCATGTCCTCGACGCCGGCCTCGGTGGTCGGCATGTAGCGGTTGGCCGACCAGGAGGCGCCCATGGTGGCGAACAGCGCCAGCGCGCAGACCGCGCCGGCCACGCCCCGGGCCACCGCCTGCGGGGTGATCGCCCGGGCCGGGCGGACCGCCTCGCCGACCCCGCGCAGCCAGCCCACCGAGCGCTGGGAGGCCATCATCAGGCCGAACACGGCCAGGATGATCAGGGTGTACATGATGATCCAGGTGGTGCGCGGGTACAGCTGCACCGCCTGGTCGTGCTGCATGTGCGAGGCGAACCAGAACCGCAGCAGCCAGGAGCTGATCAGCGCGGCGGCGGCGGTGCGCACCGCGACGTTGCGCAGCCCGAGCGCCAGCGCCAGGCCGACCGCGGCCAGCAGCAGCAGGGTGAAGGCGCTCTGCCCGGCCAGCTCCCCGGTCTGCGGGTACACGTGGTAGTTGGCGTGGCCCTCGCGGTCCGAGACCCAGCCCATCACGTACGCCGGGTCGATGTACGTCATCACGTACGCGTACCGGTCCTTGGTGGTCGCCCCCAGCCGGACCATCTGGTACAGCAGCGGCGAGCCGACGACGCCGGCCGCCAGCAGGGTCACCCCGAGGTAGGTCAGCGCGGGGCGCAGCCGGGCCCGGCCGCCGCGCCACGGCACCAGGAACACGGCCAGTAGCATCACGCCGGGCGCGGCCCAGATGAACCAGCCCGAGTACCACAGGAACAGGATGCCGAAGGAGGCGCCGAACCCGGCCGCGCGCAGCAGCAGCGAGCGGGTGGAGAGGGTGGACGCCCGGTGCAGCTCGCGCAGGCAGCCGGCCAGCACCGGGATCATCACCAGCATGGTGATGTGGCTGTACGGGCGGATCGGGTCCATGAACAGGATCGCCGCGGGGGCCGCCAGCAGGACCGCCCAGAACGGGCGCAGCAGCAGCCGCCAGGCCAGGTAGGTGGCCGGGCCGGCCACCGCGGTGACCACCAGCTGGAGGTCCTTCATGGCGTAGCCGACCCCGGAGACGCCGTGGTGGAAGACCTTGGCGACCGCCGCGAGCGCGGCCGGGAACAGCGGCGGGTAGACGCCGGGCAGCAGTTTGTGCCCGGTCATCATGTTGTTCGCCATGCCCATCACGTTGCCCGGGTCGCCCTCCTGGCCGCCCAGGCCGAAGGGGGTGCCGTGCAGGGCGACCGCGATGCCGCCGGCCACCGCGCCGGTGGCCAGGCCGGCCACCGCGGCGCAGACCAGGCGCTGGACCAGCTGGTGGCGGCGCAGGCTGCCGCGGTAGGCGGTGTAGAGCAGCACCGCCAGCAGCGGCAGGCCGACCAGGGCGCCGTACTGCTGGACCTTGGCCAGGCCGCTGACCTGCCCGATCCGCTGCAGCGGGTTGACGCTGATGTGCATGCACAGCCGCAGGAAGAGCAGGGAGGCGCCGATGCTCACCACGAACTCGGCGGACCGCAGCTGCCAGGGTTTGAGGTCGTGCAGCCGGTCGCCGATCCGGCCCAGCCGGGAGTCGCGTCCGGGGGCGGCGGCCGCGGGGGCGGCCGGCTCGGTGGTCAGGTCTGTCATGCCGCTCACTGTCCAGTCAGGACGCGGCCGTTCCCGGCGCGTCGGGGGGCCAGGGCCTTGAGGTGCTTGGGCATCCGGCGGATCATCGCCAGCAGCAGGACCAGGCCGGCCCGGCCCAGGTAGACGGTGGCCTTGATCGGCGAGGCACTGGGGGTGCCGGTGGTCCGCTCGCGCATGGCGACCGGCACCTGGCGCACGACGAAGCCGCAGCGGGCGGCGCCGACCATGCTCTCGATGGTGTCGCCGAGGTACTCCACCGGGTACCACTGCGCGAAGAACTCGATCAGCTGCTTGTTCGAGGCGCGGAAGCCGGAGGTGGTGTCGGTCAGCTTGGTGCGGGTGATCCGGGAGAGCACCACGGACAGCAGGCTCATCGCCCACTTGCGGGGGCCGCGCACCGTGTAGTCGCCCTGGCCGGCGAAGCGGGCGCCGATCACCAGGTCGGCCTCCTTGAGCTTCTCCAGCATCACCGGGACGTACGCCGGGTCGTGCTGGCCGTCGGAGTCGACCTGGATGGCGACGTCGTAGCCGTGCAGGAAGGCGTACCGGTAGCCCAGCCGCATCGCGCCGCCGACGCCGAGGTTGTACGGGAGTTGGGCGACCGGGGAGCCGAACTCCGCGGCGACCGCGGAGGTGCGGTCGGTGGAGCCGTCGTCGACCACCAGGGTGTCCACGCCCGGGAGGGTCGTGCGGATCTCCTTGAGGACACCGGGGAGGCCGTCCTGCTCGTTCCAGGCGGGCAGGATGATGAGGACGCGCTTGCCGTCGATCATGAGTACACCTCGGTGTCGTCGGCGGTCTCCGCCTTGTTCTGCTTGCTGACCGGGTACCCGTGGTGCTCGACCAGGTGGGAGCGCAGCAGCGCGACCTCCTCGGCGAGGCTGCGGGTCTCGGCCTCCAGGCGGCTGGCCTCCCAGCTCAGGTGCAGGCAGACCAGCAGGACCATGACGAAGCCCGCGAAGAGCACCAGGCTGACGCCGGACGCGATGCCGACCCGGCGGGCGGTGGAGTCCAGCAGGTCGGGGAAGAAGCCGAGCGGGGCCACCGCGAGACCGATGGCCAGCCAGATCACCGCGTACTTCTCCCGCAGCTGCTGACGCCGCAGCAGCTCGAGGATGTACAGCAGCACCAGTACACCGGTGATGGAGGTGATGATCGTTAGTCGCACGACAAGATTCGCCTTTCAGCGGCGGTGGGCGCGGCGGTCGCAGCACGTTCTCCGTCGTGCCGTGCGAAACGTCCGACGCCTACCGCGCATAACGGTCCGAGGTACCGGGTACGGCCGGTGCGGGGTGCCGTTCGTCGGCCGCCCGGTCGGCTGCTGGGCGCCGGCCGTGGGACAGCGAACGAACCAGCGACCACAGCATGCCAGCAGCGCTGATCGCGGCACCAGCCAGGTAGCCGAATTCTGCCCGCGGCGCGACCTGCCCGGGCAACAGCGTCACGGCCGCCAGGACAATGGTGCCCGCCAGCCAGGAGAACAGCTGCTGCCGGTGCCGGCCGACGGAGAGCAGGGCCTGGCCGAACACCGTGGCCAGCATGAAGAACAGCGTGCCCAGGACCAGCCAGAGGAAGTCCGCGCGGTCCAGCACCGGGGCCGCGTTGAAGGCCAACCGGATCAGGTCGGGTCCGAGCAGGACGGTCGGGAGGCCGGCCAGCGCGCACATCGCGGCCACGATCCCCCCCGTCCGGGTGAGGGTGCGCCGGAACTCCGCGTGGTCGCCCACCGCGGCCGCGCCGGAGAGCGCGGAGACCAGCGAGGCCTGGATCGCGGCGTAGGCGAACAGCGGAACCCGGGCCAGCACCACGGCGTTCAGCAGGGCGGAGACCAGGTCGTTGTCGTGCGGTGCGAGCAGCTTCACGCTGACCACCGCGGCGTTGACCATCAGCTGGGACAGCAGGGTCGAGCCGGTCAGCATGCCGACCCCGCGGACCACCGCGGGCCAGCTCGGCGCCGGGCCGCCGCGGCGGTCGGCCAGCACGCCGCGCAGGCCGATCACCGAGGCGGCCAGCGGCGCGGCCACCAGGATCAGGCTGAAGGCGACCGCCGAGTGCAGGCCGACCAGCGGGAGCAGCGCGGCCAGCAGGATCCGCAGGCCGCCGTCGACGGCGAGCTGCCGACCGTAGGGCTTGAACCGGCCGAGGCCGGCCAGGACGCCGCGGACCACCGAGCTGACGGCCAGTCCGACCATCGCGCCGGCCAGGCCGACCACCAGTCCGAGGTCGCCGGAGAACAGCGCGTCGGCGATCGGCCGGGCGGCGGCGGCGATCACCGCGAGCACCAGGGCCAGCACGGCCCCGGTGAACACCAGGACCCGGCGGGCGGCGGCCAGCGGCCCCTGGCCGACCGCGTCGCGGGTGGAGACCAGCCGGTTGAGCTCCAGCTCGACCGGGGTGAACAGCCCGTAGCCGACGGACATGACCACGGTCCACAGCACCGAGATCCCCGCCACCTGGCTCTTGTCCAGGCTGTAGCCGGCCAGGGCCAGGTAGATGTACGAGGACGCGCCGAGGACGACGGTGCCCCCGGCGACCAGCCGGACGCCGGGGGGCAGCGCGCCGAGCAGCTTGCCGATCGGGTTGCTCACGGGAACGGTTCCCTCTCCGCGGCTCAGCCCTGGAGACCGGTGCGGGCCTTGAGCGGCTCCCACCAGTCGCGGTTGTCGCGGTACCAGGCGAGGGTGGCGGCCAGGCCGTCCTCGAAGCGGACCTGCGGGGCGTAGCCCAGCTCCTCGCTGATCTTGCTGATGTCCAGCGAGTAGCGCAGGTCGTGGCCCTTGCGGTCGGCGACCCGCTCGACCCGGTCCCAGTCGGCGCCGGCCGCTTCCAGCAGCAGGCCGGTGAGCTCCTTGTTGGTCAGCTCGGTGCCGCCGCCGATGTTGTAGACCTCGCCGGCCCGGCCCTTGTTCATGGCCAGTTCGATGCCGCGGCAGTGGTCGGAGACGTGCAGCCAGTCGCGGATGTTGCCGCCGTCGCCGTACAGCGGGACCTTCCGGCCGTCCAGCAGGTTGGTGGTGAACAGCGGGATGACCTTCTCCGGGAACTGGTAGTGCCCGTAGTTGTTGGAGCAGCGGGTGACCACCACGTCCATGCCGTGGGTGCGGTGGTAGGCCAGCGCCAGCAGGTCGGAGGCGGCCTTGGAGGCCGAGTACGGGGAGTTCGGGACCAGCGGCCAGGTCTCGGTCCAGGAGCCCTCGGAGATCGAGCCGTACACCTCGTCGGTGGAGACGTGCACGAAGCGGCCGACGCCGTGCTTGCGGGCGGCGTCCAGCAGGACCTGGGTGCCCAGCACGTTGGTGGTGACGAACGGGCCGGCGCCCTCGATGGAGCGGTCCACGTGCGACTCGGCGGCGAAGTGCACCACCACGTCGTGGCCGGCCATCGCGGCGTCGACGGCCTCCGGGTCGCAGATGTCGGCCTTCACGAAGGCGTAGCCCGCGTGGCCCGCGACCGGGGCGAGGTTGGCCTCGACGCCCGAGTAGGTGAGCTTGTCGAGGACGGTGATCTGGGCGGCCGGATCCGCGCCGAGGAGCTGGCGGACGAACTCCGAACCGATGAAGCCGGCTCCGCCGGTCACGAGGATGCGCATAGTGGCGGCAGTCTACCCGCCGGGCCCCGGGCCCCCGCCCTCGGTCTCCCCCGCCCCCGCCGGGCCCCGTAAGCTGCCCGCATGCGTGGAATCCTCCTGGCAGGCGGCACCGGCTCGCGGCTCTGGCCGCTGACCCGGGCCGTCTCGAAGCAGCTGCTGCCGGTCTTCGACAAGCCCATGATCTACTACCCGCTCTCCACCCTGGTGATGGCGGGCATCCGCGAGGTCCTGATCATCACCACCCCGCAGGACCGGGACCAGTTCGAGCGGCTGCTCGGCGACGGCTCGCAGTTCGGCCTGCGGCTGGAGTACGCGGTGCAGGAGAAGCCCGAGGGCATCGCCCAGGCCTTCGTGCTGGGCGCGGACTTCATCGGCGACGAGTCGGTGGCGCTGATCCTCGGGGACAACATCTTCCACGGCTCCGGGCTGGGCACCCGGCTCGCCCAGCACACCTCGCCCGAGGGCGGCCGGGTCTTCGCCTACCCGGTGGCCGATCCGACCGCGTACGGCGTGGTGGAGTTCGCCGAGGACGGGCGGGTGCTGTCCATCGAGGAGAAGCCGGCGAAGCCGAAGTCCCGCTACGCGGTGCCCGGCCTGTACTTCTACGACAACCAGGTGGTCGGGATAGCGGCGGAGCTGGAGCCCAGCGCCCGCGGCGAGCTGGAGATCACCTCGGTCAACGAGGAGTACCTGCGGCGCGGCCAGCTCCACGTCACCACGCTGGACCGGGGCACCGCCTGGCTGGACACCGGCACCTTCGTGTCGATGGTGCAGGCCTCCGAGTTCGTCCGGGTCATCGAGGAGCGCCAGGGCTTCAAGATCGGCTGCCTGGAGGAGACCGCCTGGCGGGCCGGACTGATCGACGACGCGCAGCTGCGCGCCCTGGCCGAACCGCTCACCAAGAGCGGGTACGGCGAGTACCTGCTGGCCCTGCTGGACGAGGAGAACCCCCGGTGAAGTTCCGCGAGCTGTCGATCCCCGGCGCCTTCGAGGTCACCCCGCAGCAGTTCGGCGACCCGCGCGGCCTGTTCATGGAGTGGTACCGCTTCGACAAGCTGTCCGAGGTGGTCGGGCACCCGCTGCGCCTCGCCCAGGGCAACCTGTCGGTCTCCGCGAAGGGCGTGGTGCGCGGTGTGCACTTCGCCGACGTGCCGCCCGGCCAGGCCAAGTACGTCAGCTGCGTGCGCGGCGCGGTGCTGGACGTGGTCGTCGACCTGCGGGTCGGCTCCCCCGCGTTCGGGAAGTGGGAGTTCGTCCGGCTCGACGACGCCGACCGCCGCTCGGTGTACATCCCCGAGGGCCTGGGCCACGGCTTCTGCGCGCTGACCGACGACGCGACGCTGTCCTACGTCTGCTCGGAGACCTACAACCCGACCGGCGAGCACGGCGTGCACCCGCTCGACCCGGAGCTCGGCATCGAGTGGCCGGTGGAGGACCCGCAGCTGTCCGCGAAGGACGCCGAGGCGCCCACGCTGGCCGAGGCGCTCGCCTCCGGCCTGCTGCCCGAGTACGACAAGTGCCAGGAGTTCTACCGGAGTCTGCGGCAGGACTGAGCCGTCCCGGAGCCGCCCGCGCGCCCCGCCGCCGACCCGTTCGGCCACGGGGCGCGCACGTATGATGGGCCCGCCGCCGGGCCCCCGGGCCCTCCCACCCACCTCAGCGGATGTGCCCCGACATGACCACGCTCGATGTGCTGCTCCCCTACTACGGCAATGTCGCCCTGATGCAGGAGGCGGTACGGAGCGTCCTGGCCCAGACCGACCGGGACTGGCGCCTGACCGTCGTCGACGACGGCAAGGAGCCGGGCGTCCCGGAGTGGTTCGAGCAGCTCGGCGACCCGCGGGTGCGGTACTTCCGCAACGAGCAGAACCTCGGCGTGACCGGCAACTACCGCAAGTGCCTGGGGCTGGCCGAGCACGAGTACCTGGTGTTCATGGGCACCGACGACGTGATGCTGCCGAACTACGTCGCCAACGTCCGGACCTCGATCGAGGCCTTCCCCGGCGTGGCGATGATCCAGCCCGGCGTCGAGGTGATCGACGGCGACGGCAAGCCCGCCAGCTCGCTGGCCGACGAGGCCAAGCGGCGGCTGTACGCGCCCCGGCGCACCGGCCGGTACACGATGGGCGGCGAGGAGCTGGCGGTCAGCCTGCTGAAGGGCAACTGGCTGTACTTCCCGTCGATCTGCTGGCGCACCGACGCGGTCAAGGGCACCGGCTTCCGGGACAACCTGGAGATCATCCAGGACCTGGCGCTGGTGATCGACCTGCTGCAGGCCGGCGAGGAGATGGCCATCGACGACGTGCGCAGCTTCCAGTACCGCCGGCACCTGTCGGTCTCCGCCACCTCGGCGTTCTCCGGGCACCGCTTCGCCGAGGCGCACCGCTACTTCCTGGACGCCGCCGACCGGCTGGACGCGCAGGGCTGGCACCGCGCCGCGAAGGCGTCCCGGCTGCACATCTCGGCCCGCATCCACGCGCTGACCCTGGTGCCCGGGGCACTCAGGGCCAAGCAGTGGAAGGGCGCGAAGTCGCTGCTGAAGAACGCCGCGGCCGGCTCCGGCCGCGGCCGCTGAAGTCCCCCGTCCCCTAGGAGAGTTGCGCGCCATGTCCGTTCCCCCCTCCGCTCCCGCCCGGGTGGCCGTCCTCGGCGGCACCGGGTTCATCGGCCGGGTGCTGTGCGCCCGGCTGGCCGAGCGCGGCCACCAGGTGCTCACCCTGGCCCGGACGGTGCCCGCCGACCCGCCGGCCGGACGCTTCGCCTCCGTGGACCTGTCCGCCACCGCCCCCGCCGAGCTGGCCGCGCTGCTGGACCGGGAGGGCGTCGACGCCGTGGTCAACGCGGCCGGCGGCATGTGGGGCCTGACCGACGAGCAGATGCACGAGGCCAACGTGGTGCTGGTCGACCGACTGGTCGAGGCGGTCGCCGCGATGGCCCGCCCGGCCCGGCTGGTGCACCTGGGCACCGTGCACGAGTACGGCATGGCCCCGATCGGCACCAGCCGGCGCGAGGACGACGCGCCGGCGCCGGTGATGGAGTACGGCAAGCTGAAGCTGGCCGCCACCGAGACGATCACCCGGGCGGTCGCGGACGGCCGGATCGACGCCGTGACGCTGCGGCTGGGCAACGTGGTCGGCGCCGGCCAGCCCGGGCACAGCCTGCTCGGCGTGATGGCCGCGAAGCTGGACGAGGCCCGGCAGGCCGGGCGCACCGCGCAGCTGTCGCTGCAGCCGCTGACCGCGCAGCGCGACTTCGTCGACCTGGCCGACACCGTGGACGCGGTGCTGGCCGCGATCGGCACGCGCACCACCGTCCCGGTGATCAACGTCGGCACCGGCCGGGCCACCGCCGCCCGGGTCCTGGTGGAGCTGCTGATCGAGGCCAGCGGGGTGCCCACCGAGATCACCGAGGTGCCCGCCCCCGACGGCACCGGCCCGGAGACGGAGTGGCAGCAGATGGACGTCTCGCTGGCCCGCGAGCAGCTCGGCTGGGCTCCCACCCGGACCCTGGCCGACGGCGTCGCCGACCTGTGGCGGGCCCGCACCGCCACCCGCTAGCCCCCCGCCTCCCGATTCCACCGAGGAACACATGAGATCCAACGGACTGCTCCGCTCCCGCGGCACCCTGGCGGAGCTTTTCTCCGGCCGCGCCAACAGTTTCGGCCTGCTGCGACTGGCGCTGGCTACCTCCGTGGTGGTCTCGCACCTGTACCCGCTGGGCTACGGGCACCTCGACCCGCTGTGGAAGCACAGCGGCGAGCAGACCGACATCGGGAAGATGGCGGTGGTCGGCTTCTTCGTGCTCTCCGGCTTCATGATCACCGGCAGTGGCCGGCGGACCGGCATCGGCCGCTACAGCTGGCACCGGGTGCTGCGCATCATGCCCGGGCTGTGGGGGTCGCTGCTGATCTCCACCCTGGTGATCATGCCGCTGCTGTACCAGTACCTGCACGGCACCATGGACGGCTTCTGGAACCACCCGGCCGGCC
This sequence comes from Kitasatospora sp. NRRL B-11411, assembly GCF_000721345.1. NCBI lineage: Bacteria > Bacillati > Actinomycetota > Actinomycetes > Kitasatosporales > Streptomycetaceae > Kitasatospora > Kitasatospora sp. NRRL B-11411. The sequence continues at coordinate 218,020 of NZ_JOGH01000001.1, forward strand.
CCTGGCACTACCTGAAGGGCACCTGGAACACCTCGCTGACCAGCGGCTGGGACGTCTCCGGCGTCATCGCCGACGGCGTCCACCGGGGCACCAACCACGACCAGAGCGTGAACGGCGCGCTGTGGTCGCTCAAGTACGAACTGCTCTGCTACGTGATGGTCGGCATGCTCGCGGCCGGCGGCGTGCTGCTCAAGGCCCGCCGCTTCGTGCCGCTGGCCGCGCTCGCGCTCTGGCTGCTGATCGTCAACGACTGGCTGGACGCGCCGAGCATGCGCCACGGCATCCCCGGCGACATGAGCACCTCGGTCAACGTGCCGCTGCTGGGCCCGATGTCGACGCACTTCCTGATCCACCTGGGCTTCGTCTTCCTGCTGGGCGCGACCGTCCAGCTCTACCGGGAGAAGGTCCCGGTGCACGACGGGCTGGCCCTGCTCTCGCTGGTCACCCTGGCCGTCACCATGCGCTACGGCGGCCTGTTCGTGATCGGCTACCCGGCCTTCGCCTACCTGCTGTTCTGGCTGGCGATCCGGCTGCCGAGCCCGTTCCAGCGGATCGGCCGCAACCGGGACTTCTCGTACGGCATCTACATCTACGGCTTCACCGTGGAGCAGGCGCTGGCCATGCTCGGCTTCGTGAAGTACGGCAAGCTCGGCTTCCTCGCCTGCGCGCTGGCCGGGACGGTGGTGCTGGCCGCGATCTCCTGGTACCTGGTCGAATCGCCCGCGATGAAGCTGAAGAACTGGACGCCGCGCCCGCTGGCCCGCCGGCAGGAGCGCCGCGCGGCCGCCGCGGCGGCCGGTCCGCAGGGCGAGGGCGCGGAGGGCGTCCGGGCCGGCCACTCGGACCACCCCTCGGTCCGGGCCTGACCGACAGACCGGGCCCCGGGCCCGGACGCGCGAGAGGCGCGGCACCGTTCCCACGGTGCCGCGCCTCTCGCGTTCCGCACGTGCCGCCCGCCCCCACCCGCAGCGCGACGGGGCCGGAACGCCGGAGGGCCCGGCCCCCTCCCTCGCGGGACGGGGCCGGGCCCTCCTGGATGACCAGGGGTCAGATCGGCAATTACTTGACGATCTTGGTGACCTGGCCGGCGCCGACGGTGCGGCCACCCTCACGGATGGCGAACTTCAGGCCCTCCTCCATGGCGACGGGCTGGATCAGCGCGACGGTCATGGCGGTGTTGTCGCCCGGCATGACCATCTCGGTGCCCTCGGGGAGGGTCACGACGCCGGTCACGTCCGTGGTGCGGAAGTAGAACTGCGGGCGGTAGTTGTTGAAGAAGGGGGTGTGACGGCCACCCTCGTCCTTCGACAGGATGTAGGCCTGGGCCTCGAAGTCGGTGTGCGGGGTGACCGAACCCGGCTTGATGATGACCTGGCCGCGCTCGACGTCCTCGCGCTTGATGCCGCGGAGCAGCAGACCGACGTTCTCACCGGCCTGGCCCTCGTCGAGCAGCTTGCGGAACATCTCGATACCGGTGACCGTGGTGGTGGTCTTGGTGGTCTTGATGCCGATGATGTCGACGGTCTCGTTGACCTTGAGGATGCCGCGCTCGATGCGGCCGGTGACGACGGTGCCACGACCGGTGATCGTGAAGACGTCCTCGATCGGCATCAGGAACGGCTGGTCGGTGAGGCGGGCCGGGGTCGGGATGGCCTCGTCGACGGCGTGCATGAGGCCGAGGAGCTTCTCGCCCCACTCCTTGTCACCCTCGAGCGCCTTCAGCGCCGAGACGCGGACGACCGGCAGGTCGTCGCCCGGGAACTCGTACTCGGAGAGGAGCTCGCGGACCTCGAGCTCGACGAGCTCCAGGATCTCCTCGTCGTCCACCATGTCGGCCTTGTTCAGGGCGACGACGATGTAGGGGACGCCGACCTGGCGGGCCAGGAGGACGTGCTCCTTGGTCTGCGGCATCGGGCCGTCGGTGGCGGCGACGACGAGGATCGCACCGTCCATCTGGGCCGCACCGGTGATCATGTTCTTGATGTAGTCCGCGTGACCCGGGCAGTCGACGTGGGCGTAGTGACGCGCCTCGGTCTGGTACTCGACGTGCGCGATGGAGATGGTGATACCGCGCTGACGCTCCTCCGGCGCCTTGTCGATCTGGTCGAACGGCGTGAAGGGGTTGATGTCCGGGTACGCGTCGTGCAGCACCTTGGTGATGGCCGCGGTCAGCGTGGTCTTACCGTGGTCGATGTGACCGATGGTGCCGATGTTGACGTGGGGCTTCGTCCGCTCGAACTTCGCCTTCGCCACTGCAGTCCTCCTGAGGACAGTTCTGTACGCCGTACGACGTCAGTTGGTCTGGATCGGGTTTTTGGTAACGGGGCGCTGGTGTCGCGCCCCGTAGCCGTCCCGCGGGTGGGGGGTGCCGGAGGGCTCCCGGGCGGAACCCGGACGGGCAAACGTCCGGGTGCCCTCCTTCTAGCCTAAAGGGTCTGATTCATCCCGATTACCGGGACGTCACTCGCCCTTGGCCTTGGCGATGATGTCGTCCGCCACGTTCCGCGGAACCTCGGCGTACGAGTCGAACTGCATCGAGTAGCTTGCGCGACCAGAGGTCTTGCTGCGCAGGTCACCGACGTAGCCGAACATCTCGGAGAGCGGCACCAGCGCCTTGACGACGCGGGCACCGTGACGCTCCTCCATGGCCCGGATCTGGCCACGGCGGGAGTTGATGTCGCCGATCACGTCGCCCATGTAGTCCTCGGGGGTGGTGACCTCGACGGCCATCATCGGCTCCAGCAGAGCCGGCGACGCCTTCTTGGCACCTTCCTTGAACGCCATGGAACCGGCGATCTTGAACGCCAGCTCGGACGAGTCGACGTCGTGCGACGCACCGTCGAGCAGGCTGACGCGGACGCCCTGGAGCGGGTAGCCGGCGAGCACGCCGAACTCCATGGCCTCCTGGCAACCGGCGTCGACCGAGGGGATGTACTCCTTCGGAACGCGGCCACCGGTGACCTTGTTCACGAACTCGTAGCCCTCGCCGGACTCCAGCGGCTCGATCGCGATCTGGATCTTCGCGAACTGGCCGGAACCACCGGTCTGCTTCTTGTGCGTGTAGTCGATGCGCTCGACGGCCTTGCGGATCGTCTCGCGGTACGCGACCTGCGGCTTGCCGACGTTGGCCTCGACCTTGAACTCGCGGCGCATGCGGTCGACCAGCACCTCGAGGTGCAGCTCGCCCATGCCCGCGATGATCGTCTGGCCGGTCTCCTCGTCGGTGTTGACCTGGAAGGACGGGTCCTCCTCGGCCAGGCGCTGGATGGCGACACCCAGCTTCTCCTGGTCGCCCTTGGACTTGGGCTCGATCGCGACGCGGATGACCGGGGCCGGGAAGTCCATGGACTCCAGGATGACCGGGTTCTTCTCGTCGGACAGCGTCTCACCGGTGGTGGTCTGCTTGAGGCCCATCACGGCGATGATGTCGCCGGCGCCCACCGAGTCGATCTCCTCACGCTTGTTCGCGTGCATGCGGTAGATCTTGCCGATGCGCTCCTTCTTGCCCTTGACGGAGTTCAGCACCGAGGTGCCGGACTCCAGGCGGCCGGAGTACACGCGGACGAAGGTGAGCTTGCCCAGGTGCGGGTCCGACATGATCTTGAACGCGAGCGCGGCGAGCGGCTCGTCGTCCGAGGCCTGGCGGACGATCTTCTCTTCCGGGTTGTTCGGCTTGGTGCCCTCGATGCCCTCGATGTCGAGCGGCGACGGCAGGTACTTCACCACCGCGTCGAGCAGGGGCTGGACGCCCTTGTTCTTGAACGCGGAACCACAGAAGATCGGCGTGAAGGACGAGTCGAGCGTGCCCTTGCGGATCGCCGCGACCAGCACGTCCTCGGGGATGTCCTCGCCCTCCAGGGCGAGCTCCATCACCTCGTCGCTGACGTTGGAGACGGTGTCGATCAGGGCCTCGCGGTACTCCGCGGCCTGCTCGGCGAGGTCGGCCGGGATGTCGACGGTGTCGTACATCTCGCCCTTGGGCGCGTCGGCCGAGTAGACCAGCGCCTTCATCTTCACCAGGTCGACGACGCCGGTGAAGTCACCCTCGGCGCCGATCGGCAGCTGCATGACCAGCGGGGTGGCGCCGAGGCGGTCCACGATGGTCTGCACGCAGAAGAAGAAGTTGGCGCCCGTGCGGTCCAGCTTGTTGATGAAGCAGATGCGCGGGACGCCGTAGCGGTCAGCCTGCCGCCACACGGTCTCGGACTGGGGCTCGACACCGGCGACGCCGTCGAACACCGTCACGCCACCGTCGAGGACGCGCAGCGAGCGCTCCACCTCGACGGTGAAGTCGACGTGGCCCGGGGTGTCGATGATGTTGATGGTGTTGTCGACACCGTCGAGGGTCCAGTGGCAGGTCGTCGCGGCCGACGTGATGGTGATGCCGCGCTCCTGCTCCTGCTCCATCCAGTCCATCGTGGCAGCGCCGTCGTGGACCTCACCGATCTTGTACGAGACACCGGTGTAGAACAGGATCCGCTCGGTGGTGGTGGTCTTGCCCGCGTCGATGTGCGCCATGATCCCGATGTTGCGGACCTTGGCGAGGTCAAGGGAGGTTGCAGCCATGGTGGCTCGTTCTCTCTCTGTCTAGTGACGGGGTTCGGACTACCAGCGGTAGTGCGCGAAGGCCTTGTTGGACTCGGCCATCTTGTGGGTGTCCTCGCGACGCTTCACGGAAGCGCCCAGGCCGTTGCTGGCGTCGAGGATCTCGTTGAGCAGACGCTCGGTCATGGTCTTCTCGCGACGGGCGCGGGAGTAGCCGACCAGCCAGCGCAGCGCCAGGGTGTTGGCGCGGCCCGGACGGACCTCGACCGGCACCTGGTAGGTGGCGCCACCGACGCGGCGGGACTTGACCTCGAGGGTCGGCTTGACGTTCTCCAGGGCGCGCTTGAGCGCGACCACCGGGTCGGCGCCGGTCTTCTCGCGGACGCCCTCGAGGGCGCCGTAGACGATCCGCTCGGCGGTGGAGCGCTTGCCGTGCAGCAGGATCTTGTTGACCAGCGAGGTCACCAGGGGGGAGCCGTAGACCGGGTCGATGATGACCGGGCGCTTCGGGGCGGGGCCCTTACGAGGCATTCTTACTTCTCCTTCTTGGCGCCGTAGCGGCTGCGGGCCTGCTTGCGGTTCTTGACACCCTGGGTGTCGAGCGAACCGCGGATGATCTTGTAGCGGACACCAGGAAGGTCCTTCACACGGCCACCGCGGACCAGCACGATGGAGTGCTCCTGCAGGTTGTGGCCCTCGCCCGGAATGTAAGCGGTGACCTCGATCCCGCTGGTGAGGCGCACACGGGCGACCTTGCGGAGAGCCGAGTTCGGCTTCTTCGGGGTGGTCGTGTACACACGCGTGCAGACGCCGCGGCGCTGGGGCGAACCCTTCAGTGCGGGCGTCTTGTTCTTCTCGACCTTGTCCTGCCGGCCCTTTCGGACCAGCTGCTGGATCGTAGGCACCGTTTCTCCGTTTTCTGTGTGCCAAGGCTTGGTGGAACTAACCTGCGGTATGGCCCGCACCCTCCGACCCACGCGGTCGGGTGTGTTGGCCTTCTTCGGGGGAAGAATCGCGGAATCCCATGAGCTGCGCTGCGGCTACGGCACACACCGAGCGGGTGGAGTCTCCGCTGCGGCGGCCGATCTGCTGGCACGCACAAGGACCCGGGCACACCCCAGGCACAAGGTCAGAGCGTACCTAGCGCACAGGCGGCGGTCAAAACAAATGGGGCGCACCCGGGTGGGCGGGCGTCCGGGCGCCGCACGGGATCGGGCCGCGCGGGGTGCGCCGCGGCCCTCCGCGCGGTGCGCGCGGCACGCGGATCGGCCCGGCCGGACGCGGGCGGGCTCAGCCGGACGCGACGGCCAGCAGGAAGAAGAGCAGCCAGCCGGCCACCGAGAGCCAGCCCAGCACCAGGCCGAGCACGGCCAGGCCGTCGCCGTCCTCGCCGGTGGTGCGCAGCTTGGCCCGGGCCAGGTGGCCGGTGACCACGGCGGGCAGGCCGGTGGCGCCGAGGGTGAGCACGGTCAGGCAGCCGAGCGTCGCGGAGGCCACCGCCAGGCCGTTGTTGCGGGCGGGCGGCGGCGGCAGGAAGGCCGGCATGAAGGTCGGCGGCACCACCGGGACGGGCGCGCCGAACGGCTGCACCATCGGCCCGGACGGCAGGTCGGCCACCAGCGCGGCCAACTGCCCGTAGGTGGCGGCCTGGTGGGTCGCGGACATCCGGTGCTCGTACTCGGCCGCGGTCAGCCGGCCCTCGGCGAAGGCGGCCTTCAGCACGTCGATGGTGCGCTCGCGGTCGGAGTTGGCGGCCCGCATCGCGGACTGCGGCGTCGGCGCCGGCTGCCAGGGCTGCTGCCCGTACGGCGCCGGCGGTCCCCATTGTCCTGCCACCGCGGCCTCCTCCCGTTCCCCCTGCTGCGTGTGCGCTCCCAGGATGCAGGACGAACGGAGGGGCCGGGTAGTTGCCGGTCCCGGCGGGGGAAGGGGTGGCGTACCGCCGAACGGGGGATGTCCGGGTAAAGGAATGATCATAGGGTCACGTCAGGCACACCCTCGGCCGCCGCTCCCCCGTGCAGGAACCCGTCGGAAGAATCCGTCCGGACCGCCGTCGACAAGGAGACCACCCGCCATGGAGGCGACCACTCCGCCGCCCGCCGTCTCGATCCGCGACCTGTGGAAGCGCTTCGGTGCGCAAACCGCCGTCGCCGGGCTCAGCCTCGACCTGCCCGCCGGGTCGTTCATCGGCCTGGTCGGCCCGAACGGGGCCGGCAAGACCACCACGCTGTCGATGGCCACCGGACTGCTGCGGCCCGACCGGGGGACGGTGCTGGTGCACGGCGCGGACGTCTGGCAGGACCCGGTCGCGGTGAAGGCGCGGATCGGCATCCTGCCCGAGGGGCTGCGGATGTTCGAGCGGCTCAGCGGACGCGAACTGCTGCGCTTCAACGGCCGGTTGCGCGGCCTGGACGGCGCGGAGACCGACCGGCGGGCCGAGGAGCTGCTGGCGGTGCTCGACCTGACCGGCGCCGCCGACAAGCTGGTCGCCGACTACTCCACCGGCATGCGCAAGAAGATCGGCCTGGCCGCCGCGCTGCTGCACAACCCGGACGTGCTGTTCCTGGACGAGCCGTTCGAGGGCGTCGACCCGGTCTCCGCGCAGACCATCCGCGGCGTGCTGACCCGGTACGCGGCCTCCGGGTCGACGGTGGTGTTCTCCAGCCACGTGATGGAGCTGGTCGAGTCGCTGTGCGACTGGGTCGCCGTGGTGAACGCCGGGCAGGTGGTCGCCGCCGGGCCCATCGACCGGGTGCGCGGCGGGACTTCGCTGCACCAGGCGTTCCTCGGGCTGGTCGGCGTCCGCGCGGACGACGGGCAGGCGCTCGGCTGGCTGGGCGGGGGCCACCGTTGACCACCGCCGACGCCCCCGCCTCCTCCACCTCCTCCACCGCCTCCGTCACCGCCGACGACCGGGCGGTCGTCCGCACCCTCGTCGCCCTGAAGCTCCGGCTGCTGCGCAACGGGCTGCGGCGCAGTCCCGGGCTGGCCGCCGGGTACCTGATCGGGCTGCTGATCGGGCTGCTGTTCGGCCTGTCCGCGGCCCTCGGGCTGGCCGTGCTGCACGGTCGGACGGGGGCGGCGGACGCGGCCGCGGTGCTGGTCGCCGGGCTGACCGGGTGCTGGGCGGCGATGCCGCTGTTCTTCTTCTCCAGCGACGAGAGCGCCGACCCGACCCGGCTGACCATGCTGCCGCTGCGGCCCGCCGTGCTGCTGCGCGGCACCCTGCTGGGCGGGCTGGTCGGGCCGGGGCCGCTGATCAACCTGCTGCTGCTGACCGGCGCCGCGGTCGCCGCCGGGCGGGGCGCGGCCTCGGCGGCGGTGGCGGTGCTCGCGGTGCCGCTGACCCTGCTGGTGCTGGTCGCGCTGATCCGGGCGATCGGGGCGGCCAACGCCCGGATGCTGTCCAGCCGGCGCGGCAAGGACTTCGCCGTCTTCGGCGGCCTGCTGTTCGCGGTGCTGGCGCAGGGCGGCAACCTCGCCCTGCAGAGCTCGCTGAACGGCTCCGGCCGGGGCGTCGACCTGTCGGTGCTGCACCCGTACGCCTCGGTGGTGCGGTGGCTGCCGCCGGTCGCGGCGATCGACGCGGTGCGCTCGGCCGGGGAGGGCGCGTACGCCGTCGCGGCCGGGCAGCTGCTGCTGACCGCGGCCCTGCTGGCGGTGCTGCTGCGCTGGTGGCTGCGCAGCCTGCGGGAGCTGATGGTGAGCGGCGACTCCTCGACGCTGCTGGAGAGTTCGCCCGCCGCGGCGGCCCGGGCGGCGGGCCTGTGGCGGCTGCTGCCCGCGGGCCGGGTCGGCACCGTCGCCCAGCGGCAGCTGCGGTACGCCTGGCGGGAGCCGCGGGCGAAGGCCGCGGTGTTCACCGGCATCGGGATGACCGCGGTGTTCGCGGCGCTGTCGGTGGTGCAGGGCTGGAGCTCGGTGTACGTGATCGCCATCGGCGGCCTGATGCTCGGCCTGCAGTCCGGCAACCTGTTCGGCATGGACGGCTCCGGGTTCTGGATGATCGCGGCCACCCTGTCCACCCGGCGGGACGCCCGGGACGAACTGCGCGGCCGGGCCTTGGCCGTGGCGGCGTACGGCGTGCCGGTCCTGGTGCTGTTCGGCCCGCCGGTGGCCGCCCTCACCGGCGACTGGACCGGTCTGGCCCCCGCCCTCGGGCTGTCCCTGGCCGTGCTGGGCACCGCGATCGGCCTGGGCTGCCTGCTCAGCGTGCACGCGCCGTACGCGCTGCCCGCCGACGGCAACCCGATGCGCAACGCGGCGCCCGGGCAGAACGGCGCGGTGATGCTCAACGCGTTCGGCTCGATGATCGGCGTGGCGCTGCTCTGCCTGCCCTTCGGAGCCCTGCTCGGCTTCCTGCTGCTCGGCCACCACCCCGCCTGGCCGGTGCTGCCGGTCGGCGCGCTGTACGGGGCGGGCGCGGCCCTGCTGGGCATCCGGCTGGCCTCGGGACGGCTGCTGGCGCGGGCGCCGGAGATCCTCGCCAAGGTCGTCGAGCGGTGACCGGCGGGACCGGCGGCGCGGGCTGAGGGCCGGACGGGCGGGCGGGCCCGCTCCGGCATCATGGAGGGCGTCCCCTCCCCCGGGGTCCCCCGTCCCCCGCAGGAAGCAGGAACCGCCGTGGCCAGCACCGATCAGCCCGTGGACGAGCTGGTGGCGGAGGCGGTGGCCCGGGTGGCGGGTGCGCAGCCCGGGGGTCTGGAGTACGTGGTGGACGGGGCGGCGTCGCTGCTGGCGGCCTCCGCGGACCGGTGGCCGGGGGTGAGCCGGGCGCTGCTGGGAGCGGCCGAGCGGGCGGTGGGCCGCTGCTGGGCGGCCGGCTGGCAGCCCGCCGACCTGGTGCGGGTGGCCCGGCGGGAGCTGGGCCCGGTGCAGGTCGCGCTGGCGGTGGACCTGATCGCGGCGGAGGGCCGGCGGCACCCGGTGGCGGCGCTGGACCGGCGCTGGCAGGAGCAGCTGCGGGAGTTGGACGCCCGGCCGTGGTGGCCGTCGGACGAGGCGTTCCTGCCGGAGTTCGCGGCCCGGCACCGGCTGGACCGGTTCGCGCTGGCCACGGCGGCGCTGGAGCTGCTGCGGGCCTGGGCGCTGCTGCCGCCGGTCCAGCCGGTGGGCCCGGTGCCCGGGCGGTCCGCGCCGCGGGCGAGCGAGCCCCGGTCGGGCGAGCCGCGGATGCTGGGCCGGATCCGGGCGCTGCTGGCGAAGGCCGAGTCGACCGGGTTCCCGGACGAGGCGGAGGCGCTGACCGCGAAGGCGCAGGAGCTGATGGCCCGGCACTCGATCGACGAGGCGCTGCTGGCGGCGGGCGGCGGCCGGTCGGCGGACGGCCCGGCGGCGGTGCGGATCGGCGTGGACAACCCGTACGAGGGCCCGAAGACGATGCTGCTGGACGCGGTGGCGGCGGCGAACCGGTGCCGGGTGGTGTGGGCGAAGGAGTTCGGGTTCTGCACGGTGGTCGGCTTCGACGCCGACCTGGACGCGGTGGAGCTGCTGTACACCTCGCTGCTGGTGCAGGCCACGGCGGCGATGCACCGGGCGGGCAGCCGCAAGCACAAGGACGGCGCGGCCCGCACCAAGGCGTTCCGGCAGTCCTTCCTGGTGGCGTACGCGGCGCGGATCCGGGAGCGGCTGGCCGAGGCCACCGAGCGGGCCACCGAGGAGGCCGTGGCGGGCCGCCCGGACGGTGCCGGGAGCGGCGCCGGGGACGGTGCCGGGCCGGACGGCGGGCCGCTGCCGGCCGTCCCGGCCGGGGGCCTGCTGCCGGTACTGGCGGCCCGGGCGGAGGCCGTCGACGACGCGGTGGGCAAGATGTTCCCCAAACTGGTGTCGCAGCGCGTGCGGGTGAGCGACGGCGAGGGCTGGGTCGAGGGCCGGGCCGCCGCCGACCGCGCCTCCCTGCACCGCGGCTCGGGGCGCATCGAGCGCTGACCGGCCGGCGGCACCCGACCGAGGGGGAAAGAGCGATGGACTTCACGGACCGGGTACGGGGCGCGCTGCTCGGCGGCGCGCTGGGCGACGCGCTGGGCTGGCCGATCGAGTTCCAGCGGCTGGACCAGATCCGGGCCCGGTTCGGGCCGGACGGCCTGACCGACCTGGCGGACGCCGGGCTCGGCGGGCAGGTCACCGACGACACCCAGATGACCCTGTTCACCGCGGAGGGCCTGCTGCGCGGCGGCCGCCCGGAGGACCTGCACGCCGCGTACCGGCGCTGGTTCCTCACCCAGCGGCTGCCCGAGCCGGGGCCGAACCCGGACGGCTGGCTGGCCGCCCAGGACTTCCTGTACGCCTCCCGGGCCCCCGGCAACGCCTGCACCACCGGGGTGGCCACCGGCTACCGGCCCGCCGCCCCGTTCGGCCAGGACGGGCCGGTCAACCCCGGTTCCAAGGGCTGCGGGACGGTGATGCGCTCGGCCCCGTTCGGCCTGTTCGGGCTGGGCCCGCAGGAGGCGTTCCGGCAGGCCGCGGTGGCCGCCCAGCTCACCCACGGCCACCCCACCGGCTACCTCGCGGCGGGCGCGTTCGCCGCCCTGGTCGCCCGGGTCGCCGCCGGGGAGCCGCTGCGCGCGGCGATCGACGCGGTCCTGGCCCAGGTCGACGCGCAGTACCTGGGGCAGGAGACCGGCGACGCGCTGCGCCGGGCCGTCCGGATCGCCGACGAGGGCCCCGGCAGCGCGGAGGGCGTGGAGCGGGTCGGCCTCGGCTGGATCGCCGAGGAGTGCCTGGCCGTCGCCGTGTACGCGGCCCTGGCCGCCCCGGACGCCCGCACCGCCCTGGTGCTCTCCGTCAACCACTCCGGCGACAGCGACTCCACCGGCGCGGTCTGCGGCAACCTGGTCGGCGCCCTGCACGGCCTGTCCGGCCTGCCGGCCGACTGGTGCGCCCTGGTGGAGGGCCGCGACGTCGTCCTGCAGGTGGCCGACGACCTGGTCACCGCGGCCACCCACGGCGACCGGACGGCCCTGGCCGCGCGCTACCCGCAGGCGGCCGTCGCCGCGGCGGCCCCCGCCCCCGCGGCTCCCCCGGCCGCCGTTGTCCTCCCGGCCGACCCGTCCGGGCGGACGCGGTTCCGGCAGCGCGACACCGGCCTCTGACGGGCCGTCCGTCCGGCGGTTCGGTCCCAGGTCCGGCGGTTCGGTCCCAGGTCCGGCGGTTCAGTCCCAGGTCCGGCGGTTCAGTCCCAGTGGGCGCCGAAGGACAGCAGGTCCTCGCGGTACTCGATCCGGTCGGTCCAGTCGGCCGGCCAGGCGTCCGCGCCGCGGTGGGCGCCGGCGAAGGCTCCGGCCAGGCAGGCCAGCGAGTCGGAGTCGCCGGAGGAGACGGCGGCGCGGCGGACGGCGGCGACCGGGTCGTCGGGGAACAGCAGGAAGCAGAGCAGCGCACTGGCGAAGGCCTCCTCGGCGACCCAGCCCGCGCCGGTGCGCTCGCACGGGTCGGCCTCGGGGTCGGCGGCGGCCAGTGCGGCGTCGAGCCGGTCGAGGGCGAGCAGGCACTCGTCCCAGCCGCGGGCGATGAACTCCTCCGGGGAGCCGAAGTGGTCCCGGGCGGAGAGGTCGCCGAGCCAGAACCCGTCGTAGCGGGTGCGCTGTTCGCGGGCGTGGGCGCGCAGCCGGGCGGGGAGTTCGGCGGGGTCGGCGCCTTGGGCGAGCCGGCGGACGGTGAAGGCGGTGAGTTCGCTGGCGGCCAGCGCGGTGGGGTGGCCGTGGGTGAGGCCGGACTGCAGCTGGGACGCGCCGGAGACCTGACGGTCCGTCAGCTCCCGGACCAGGCCGAGCGGGGCGACCCGCATGTTCGCGCCGCAGCCCTTGGAGCCGAGGTCACTGGCGGCCTGCCAGGGGCCGCCGGTGGAGAGCCGGGAGCAGGAGCGCAGGCAGGTCATGCCGGGGGCGCGGTCGTTGTCCGGGGAGCGCCACCAGTCCACGAACTCCGCGCGCAGCGGGAGTTCGAGGCGCTCGGGGGTGAGCGGGCCCTCGGCGAGGGCCGCGCGCAGGGCGCGGGCGAGGGCCAGGGTCATCTGGGTGTCGTCGGTGACCTGGGCCTTCTTCGGGAGCGGGAGCCGCCGCCAGTCGGGGCTGAGCAGCCCGATCTCGTCGAGGGTGAGGAACTCGGTGCGCTTGCCCAGCGCGTCGCCGATCGCCAGTCCCAGCATCGCGCCCGTCGCCCGTCGCATCGCGTGTTCCCCCTCAGGTCTCGACCAGCAGCTGCTCCAGTCCGCGGATCACGTAGCCGGGGCGCCAGTCGGGTTCGCGTTGCAGCGTCAGCCCGGGGGCCTTGCGGAGCAGTGCGCCGTAGGACTCGGTGAGTTCCATTCTGGCGAGCGGGGCGCCGAGGCAGAAGTGGATTCCGGCGCCGAAGGTGAGGTGCGGGTTGTCGGTGCGGCCGAGGTCGAGCCGCTCGGGGTCGGTGAAGCGGTCGGGGTCGTGGTTGGCGGAGCCGAACAGCAGGGCGACCTCGGCGCCGCGCGGGATGCGGGTGCCGGCCACCTCGATGTCGTCCAGCACCCAGCGTTCGAACATCTGCAGCGGGGTGTCGTACCGCATGAGTTCCTCGACGGCGGTGGGCAGCAGTTCGTCCACGGCGCCGCGCAGCCGGGCGAGTTCGCCGGGGTTGCGGAACAGGGCGAGCCAGCCGTTGCCGGTGGTGTTGACGGTGGCCTCGTGGCCGGCGTTGAGCAGCAGGACGCAGGTGGAGACCGTCTCCTGCTCGCTGAGCACCTGCCCGTCCTCGGCGGCCAGGGCCAGCGCGCTGATCAGGTCGGGGCCCGGGTCGGCGCGTCGGCGGCGGATCAACTCCCGCAGGTAGGCCGAGAATTCGAGGCTGGCGGTGACGGCGCGGTGGGCGGTCTGCTCGCTCGGGTGGAGTTCGAACATGCCGGTGATGTCGGCGGACCAGGGGCGCAGCAGGTGCCGGTCGGACTCCGGGACGCCCAGCATCTCGGCGATCACCGCGACCGGCAGCGGTTCGGCGACCTCGGCGATCAGGTCGCCGCCGCCGTCGGCGAGCAGGCCGTCGACGAGTTCGCCGGCCAGCCGCCGGACGGTGGGGCGCAGCGACTCGACCATCCGCGGGGTGAACGCCTTGGCGACCAGGCGGCGGATCCGGGTGTGGTCGGGGCCCTCCAGGTCGAGCAGGCCGTGGTCGTTGAGGGTGTGGAACGGCTCGTGCGCGGGGTCCGGCGCGGGCTGCCCGAACTCCTCGTGGGTGAACCGGTGGGTGTAGGTGCGGCCGAGCCGCCGGTCCCGCAGCAGCGCGTTGACGTCGGCATACTGGGAGACCAGCCACTGGCCGGTCGGCGCGTAGTGGTGGACGGGCGCCTGCTCGCGCAGCGCGGCGTACGCCGGGTAGGGGCGGGCCACGAACGCGGCCGACCACGGGTCGAAGGCGTCGATCGACATGGGGGTCCTCCCTGCTCGTCGGGCCGCCATGCTACGTCTCCGCCCCACCGCGCCCGCGGCTCACACCTCGGACAGGTCGCCGTCCACCAGCCGGGCCACCAGCTCGGGCAGCGCCTGCGAGATCGGCACCTGGATCACCTCGTGCGCGGCCCAGTCCCACGGCGTGGGCTCGCCGTTGACCACGATCAGCCGCGCGTCGTGCTCCAGCGCGATCCTCGGCAGCAGCGCCGCCGGGTGCACCTGCAGCGAGCTGCCGACCGCCAGGAACACCTGGCAGTTCCTGGCGATCGCGTCCGCCTGCTGCAGCACCCGCTCGTCCAGTGCCTCGCCGAACATCACGGTGCGCGGCCGCAGCACCCCGCCGCACTGCTCGCACGCCGGGTCGTCCTCGCCCGCGGCGACCCGTTCCAGCGCCGCCGCCATCGGGCCGGTCACCCGGCAGCGCACGCACTGCACCTCGGTGGCCGTCCCGTGCAGCTCGACCACCTTGCGGGCCGGGAGCCCGGCCGCCTGGTGCAGCCCGTCCACGTTCTGCGTCAGCACCCGCACCGGGACGCCGGCCCGTTCCAGGTCCACCAGCGCCCGGTGCCCGGCGTTCGGCTCGGCGCCGATCGCGCCCGCGTCCCGCCGCATCAGCCAGGACCGGCGCCGCACCTCGCCGCTCGCCAGGTACGGGCCGATCGTCACCAGGTCCTGCGCGCCCGGGTCCCGCTGCCAGAGCCCCTGCGGGCCCCGGTAGTCGGGGATCCCCGAGTCCGTGGAGATGCCCGCACCCGTCAACACCGCCACCAGCGGCCGCTTCCCAGTCATTCCCCGGACGGTACGGCCCGCAGCCCGCCGCGGCCACCGGTTATCACCGGCACGGACGGTGAGGCGCCGTCAGTCCTCGATGAACCGCACCACGGCCCGTTCGGTCCCGTCCCGTCCGATCTGGTAGCTGAGGTGCTCGCCCACCTCGCACCACAGCAGCGCCCTTCCGAGATCCGAGTTCGGTGAGATCCGCTGCGCCTCCGTGCTCGGCGCCGTCGAGATCGTGTACAGGACGGTCTCCGGGTCGCCCTCGTGCTCGACCCCGATCAGGCAGCCCGGCACCACCACTCCCACACCCGTCAACCGCTGGTCCGGCGTCACCTGGTCCAGGTATGTCCGCAGGAATGCCCGGCGTTCCTCGTCCCGCTGACGCGCCTCGTCCTGGGCCGCCCGCCGGGCTGCGAGCGCAGCACCGTCGACTGCCGGGCCCAGCTCGGCCGGTGAGGCGATCCGGTCCTCCAGAAAGGTCAGCTCGCGCTGCGCCCGGCGGTAGGAGTTCACCGACACCACCGTCACGGGGAAGACCGGGCGTTCCGACCGGCCCGGGACGTCGGCCGCCGGCACGGCGGGAGTGGGTGCGGGAGCCGCGGACGGGTCGGGCTCGAGGACGTGGAGCTCGTCGGCGCCGCCGGTGCTCTCGGTGGCCTCGCCGTCAGCTGCGTCCTCGAATCCGCCGGGTGAGATGCCGAGGCGGTCCAGTTCGGCCCACAACGGTTCCAGGGCACGTTCTGGATCGAGGAAGAACCGGCTGCCCCTGATCCGCACGAACGTCCAGCCGACGCGCTCGAGTTCGCGCTGCCGGGCCGCGTCGGCGTCGGCGTTCTCCTCGTTGTGGAAGGCGTCACCGTCGCACTCCACGGCGAGTCGCCGGGTGCCACCCTCCACCACCAGGTCGATCCGGTATCGGCCGGCGGGGTACTGCGGCCGGACCTGGTAGCCACGGCCGCGCAGCGCCAGGTAGACCCGCTGTTCGAAGAGGCTGTCGAAGTCCTCGTGCCGGACGTCAGGTCGGACGTCCTCGGGTCCGGGGCCCCTGCGCTCGTCAGCGGGGCGCAGGCAGTACTCCAGGTACTTGCGGCGCAGGTCGTTTGGGCCGAGGTCGGTGGCGGTCACGCTGTGGAACACCCAGACCTGGTCACGGGCCCGGGACGCGGCCACGTTGAGCCGCTGCTGCATGGCCTCGCTGGCGAACGGCCCGGGGCGGCGCGGCCCGTCATCGCCGGCCAGGCTGATCACCAGGCTGATGAAGACGATGTCGCGCTCGTCGCCCTGGAAGTCCTCGGCGTCGCCGATCCGGATCTTGCGCTGCTGGCGGACGTCGACCGGCAGCCGCTCGCTCAGCAGGTCTTCGATGAGCTGCTTCTGCCCGCTGCCGAGCATGGTGATCACGCCCATGGTGCGGCCCTGGTAGGCCGGGTCGGTGCAGCACCGGACCACCTGGTCGACCAGTTGCTCGGCCTCGGCCCGGTTGTACTGGCGCTGGCCGGTGCCGTCGACGTAGGCGCTGGGGACGTACGTGGTGCGGATCGGAGGCAGGCGGTCCGCACCGAACTGGCGCAGCGGCTGGAGCCTGCCGTGGTAGGAGAGCTCGTTGGAGAAGCCGATGATCTCCGGCATGCACCGGAAGTGTTCCTGGAGCATCAGGCGGCCCCGGCCACCGGCCAGACCGGTGGCGATGTCGAAGAAGCTCGCCATCGGACTGAACAGGTTGCGCCGGGATGCGGGGAGCGCCTCCAGCAGCCGGTTCTGCAGTTGGAAGAGCTGGTCCTGGTCGAGGCCGACGTTGGCGGGGCTGACCTGCTTGTCGTCACCGACCACGATGATCTTCTTGCCCAGCCAGGCCAGCAGTAGCGCCTCCGGGCCTGACTGGCTGGCCTCGTCGATGATGACCACGTCGAAACGGCCGGCCCGGTCCATCGGAACGGTCGCGGTGACCTGGTAGAGCGGCATGATCCAGGCGGGGACGGCGCCCTGGCACTCCTTCAGGCTCTCCATCGCCTGCACCCGGTAGCGGTGGGCGTGCTTGCCGGTGCCCTTCCCGAAACGGCTGACACTCTGCTGGTACGAGGCCAGGGCCACCGCCTCCCCGTCGGTCAGCCGTTCCAGGCAGCCGAACCAGGAGCGGTCGGCCGCGAGCTTTTCCAGCGCGATCCGGATGTCGCCATCCGCCTCGGCCAGCAGTTTGCGCTGCTTCTCCTCAGCCGCCGGATCGGTCAGTTCGCGCATCCGCTCGGACCAGGCCGACCAGGCCCAGGCCCGTTCGAACGCCCGGATCCGGTCCGTCCAGCGGTCGGCACCTGGGTCCTCCCCCAACTGCTGGGCCAGCTCCGGCAGGACGGCGGCGACCGGTTGCCGTGCGGCCTCGTAGCGGGCTTTGAGCTCCAGTGCGGTCCGCAGACCGGCCAGCGCATCGGAGTGCTCCCGGTACGCTTCGGCGGCGGATTCGCGCACCGCGCGCAGCAGCAGCCGGACCGGAGCAGCGGCGGTGTCGGCACGGTCGGCCCAGGCCACCAGGGCCTGCTCGGTGGCGGCCAGCCGGGCCTTCGGCGCCTCGGCCCCGCGCAGGGCCTCCCGGGCGGTGAGCAGCGCGCCGAGCGCCCGGCACTCCTCGTCCAGGTGCCAGGGCCGGACAGTCAGTTCCGGCACCGGGGCGAGGGCGTCGAGCAGCCCGGTGCGGGCCGCGACCAGAACCATCAGCCCGTCGAGGACGGCGGCGGCGGACTCCAGTCGGGCCAGCCTTCGGGTGAGCGCCTGCCAGGGGGCGGTGGCGTCCTCCCACTCCTGCTCGACGTCCTGCAGGTGCCGTTCCAGTTCGACCCGGGCGAGCACCTTGGTGGCGGCTTCCACGTTGTCGACGGCGAGCCCGTCGACCCGCACGGTCTCGGGGAAGTCCCCGACCGCCTTACGCAACTTCGGTTTGAGGCCGAGCGGGCCGCGCAGTTTCTCGCCCGCTGCCAGCCCGTCGCGCAGGGTGGTGGCCAACCGCAGCGCGGTGGCGACGTCGTGGGCCTCCAGTCCGTCCACCCGGCAGCCGTTCAGGGCAGCGGCCCGTTCCTTCGCCTGCTGCAGCGATTCCACCGTGGTCCGGTGCCGGCTGCGCAACTGCCACTGATCGCCGCCGAGCGCTTCGGCCCGCAGCGGTTCGGCCCACCCGGGAAGGGTCGCGGTAGCGGTTCGGGCGGCGGAGTACGTCTCGAGGGCGGCGGAGACCCGCTGCTGGGCGTCCGGCGCGAGTCGGGCGACGGGGCCGTCGAGGCGGTCCGTGAGGTCGTTGTGCCGTAGTGCCGCCAGCCCCTGCTCCGCTTTCTGCACCGCCCGCAGGTCCTGCTCGAAGGCGGCTGCCCCGAGGATCTCGCCCTCGGCGGGGAGCTCCGCCACCTCGTCGACCGCGACCCGGTGCTGCGGGGTGTAAGCCGCCGATGCCTCCCGCAGCGCTCGGACCTGGTCGGAGGTGACGCCCGGGCTGGCGGTCGGTACGGGTCCGAGCCACCCGAGTACGGGCTCCTCCGCGGCGAGCCGGTGGGCGATCTCCTGCAGGGTGCCCTGGTAGTCGCCGATCTCGACGGGGTGCTGGTACGTCTCCTGCTCGCGTATCGCCCGCAGTTCGGTCAGGGCCAGGGCCTGGGCTGTCCGGGCGCCTCGGAGCCGCTGTTCCAGGTTGTCGATCCGGCGCTGGTAGGCGCGGCGCTCGTAGCTTCCCTGGCGCTCCAGGATCGCCTGGATCGACCCTCGCAGTTCCTGCTGGGCGGCGAGTCCGTCGTCGGTGCGGCTGACACAGAGTTCACGGATGCTGGCAGGAAGCTTGTCCTTGAGGACCTTCAGCGCCCGAGCGGTGTGGCTGGTGATCAGCACGCGCTGCCCCTGCGCCAGCAGGTCGGTGACCAGGTTGGCGATGGTGTGGGTCTTGCCCGTCCCGGGCGGCCCCTGGACAACCACCAGTCGGCCGGCCCGCAGCCGTTCGGCGATGGTGCGCTGCTCCTCGTTGGACGGCAGCGCGAAGTACGTCTCCACCGGTCCGTCGGGGGTGGTGGAGGTGTGCTGCGGGTCCTGTCCGTTCCCGTCCTCGGTGTGTCCGGCGATGAACCGCAACAGATCGGTGGGCCCGGCCCCCTGCTCGATCGCCCGGGCGATGCCCTGCAGCGCGTCGATGTTGGTGCGGCGGCTGCGCTCCCGGAGCACCAGCGCGGGAGCGAAGCTGACCCGCGGTTCGACCGCCGACGAGGACCGGTGCTGAGCCTCCTGCCGCAGGTAGCGGCCGTTCTGATGGGCGGCTATCGCCCAGGCTTCGAGGGCCTGGTGGACGTATTCGATGTCGTTCTGCTCGGTGACGGCCCCCGCGTCCTCCAGGCTGCGGCGGATCACCTCCCGGGTGTCGCTGCGGACCTTCTGGTTCGCGTCGAGCATGCCCTCCTCGAGCACCAGACCCGGTGACTCGGGATCGGGGGTGAGCACCAGCCGCCCGGTGTGGACATCAAGGTCGAGGACGGCCCGACCGGTCAGCAGGTGGCGCCGGATCGGCTCCTCGCCCGCCGACCAGGTCAAGTAACCGAAGCAGAGCACCAGCTCGTAGCTCTCACCGAGCGCACTGGCATCCTCGTGGATCCGGTACAGGCTCTCGTACAACCGGCCGATCGGCCTGGTCGCACGCCGCCACTCCGCCCACTCGGCCCACAGTCCCGCCCAGACCTGGTACTCGGCCTCCACTTCGACACGGCGCGGAAAGCTCTCCAGCGCCACTGTCGTGACGACCCGCGTCTCCCCGTCGTCCGGACCGGTCTCCGTTCCGGGTAGCTCGGTTTCCGCCCGGAGCGCGGGCGGCCGTTCCCGATCGCAGTCCGCCGCCTCAGTGGCGTCCAGCCAGTCGGCGAGCAGGCCACCCGGTGCCGGCGCCTCACGGTGGGGAGGACGCTCCACTGCCAGCCAGCACGGCTCGTCGCCCGACAGCGGTGCGGCCAGGAAGCACTGCAACTCCGGTGTGCCGTAAGGCATGTCGGACAGCCACAGAACGTGCCGCGCCTGCTCCAGCGAGCGCACCGGTTTGACCCGACTCTCACCTGCCTCGGCGAGGTACCGGAAGATCTGACGCACCCTCAAGGCGTCGCCCGGTCCAGGAGCACTGCTTGCGACGGTGGACAACATGCCTCACTCGGGAGTCGACGGAGCGGGTTACCCCGAGCCTAGTGCCGCTCCCGCGTGCCCGTGGGCGGGCTTGGAGACAATGTGATGACGAAGTGTGCGTTCACTCCCCGGACGGTACGGCCCGCAGCCCGCCGCGGCCACCGGTTATCACCGGCCGGAACGCCAGCAGGTACAGCACCGCGCCGAGCGCCAGCAGGTCCAGGGACGCCCCCATCGCCAGGGTGCCCAGCAGCACCAGCGC
Organism: Kitasatospora sp. NRRL B-11411; assembly: GCF_000721345.1. Lineage (NCBI taxonomy): Bacteria > Bacillati > Actinomycetota > Actinomycetes > Kitasatosporales > Streptomycetaceae > Kitasatospora > Kitasatospora sp. NRRL B-11411. The sequence continues at coordinate 238,147 of NZ_JOGH01000001.1, forward strand.
CGGGCTCCACCACGGGACGGTCCGGTGCAGCGCCAGCCGCACCAGCAGCGCGAGCAGGCCGACGTAGAGCAGCATCGGCACCACCGAGTACACCAGCGGCATCACCCCGGGCACCGACTGCACCCGGTCGAACAGCTCCGAACGGGCCGCCCGGTCGGCCGAGACGGCGTTGGCGTACAGGTCGATGCCGGCCTGGGCGAGCCCCGCCGCGACTCCGGCGCAGCCGAGGCCGAGCCAGGCCCGGCCCCACGCCCCGGTGCGACCGCCGAGCCGCCACAGTTCCACCAGCCCCGCACCCAGCAGGGCCAGTCCGGCGAACAGCGCCAGGTGCCCCACCGTCCAGCCGACGCCCACTCCGCGCGAGCCCGGCAGTAGCCGCACCAGCCCGTACACCGCCAGCAGTCCCGTCGCCCAGCCCAGTGCCCGTCGTCCCGCCGCCATCGTCCCAACCGCCTTGTGAGAGTGCCTTCTTCCCGACACCTCAACCCTCCTCCGCCGGGCCGCGCGGCGCCTCCCCCGCGCCGGTGAGAGTGCCCGCTCCCTCCTGCGGAGGAGCCCCTCGGGGCCTTCTCGGGGACCACCCGGAGCCCGGCCGGGGCGCCCCTGCTACCCCTAGACGAGTAGTTCCGAAGTCGGCTGGGTTTTCCGGTTCTGCTTCGGACGTGCAGGGAGGGTATCCAGCATTCGGGTTGTGACGACCGAAGAGCTGGACACCCTCCTGACCGCACTCTACGTGCGGATCGATGATCACCTGCCCCGAACGCGATGGTTGGGTCGACCGCCGCGACTGACGGACGCCGAGTTGCTCTGCCTGGCCGTCGCCCAGGTACTGCTGGGCTTCCACTCCGAGGCCCGATGGATCCGCTTCGCCCGTGCCCACCTGCGCGGCATGTTCCCCCGCCTGCCCGAACGCCCCGGCTACAACAAGCGCCTGCGGGCCGCCCGGCCACTGATCCAGCAGACCATCCGCGACCTGGCCCGGGACAGCGACCTGTGGGCAGACCCGGTGTGGATCACCGATTCCACGCCGGTGGAGTGCGGCCGCTCCCGCGACACCGCCCGCCGCTCGGCCCTGGCCGGATGGGCCGGCTACGGCTACAGCCGCTCGCACTCGCGCTGGTTCTGGGGACTGAAGCTCCACCTGGTCTGCACCCCGGTCGGACTGCCCGTCACCTGGGCCCTGGCCAACCCCAAGGTCGACGAGCGCGAGGTGCTGGCCGCCCTCGTCGAACCCGAACCGGAGCTGGCCCGTGAGCGACCCGGCCTGCTGATCCTCGCCGACAAGGGCTACGTCTCCGCCGAACTCGACCGCTTCCTCGACCAGTACGGCGCCCAACTACTGCGACCGTCCTACCGCAACCGAACCCCACGCCCCGGAGAGGGGCTGCTGAAGTCGGTCCGGCAACTGATCGAATCCGTCAACGACACCCTCAAGGGCCAACTCGGCCTCGAACAGCACGGCGGCCGCACCATCGAGGGCCTCGGTGCTCGGGTCGGCCAGCGACTGCTGGCGATGACCTGCGCGATCTGGCACAACCGCGCCACCGGCCGACCCCTCACCCGCTCGCTGATCGCCTACGACCACTGACCGACTTCGGAACTACTCGTCTAGGGGTCCGGGGAGTGCGGGTGGCCTACTCCCCCGCCGTGACCGCCCCCGCCTCGTACGCGAAGACCACCGCGTGCACCCGGTCGCGGAGGCCGAGTTTCTGCAGCAGGTTGCTGACGTGCGTCTTGACGGTGTGTTCGCTGACCACCAGTTCGGCGGCGATCTCGGCGTTGGACATGCCCCGGGCGACCAGCCGCAGGGTCTCCAACTCCCGTGCGGTGAGCGACTCCAGGAGCCGGCCGAGGATCCGCGGGACGACCGGCGCGGCGCCGGCCTTGCGGGCGGTGACCTCGCCGATGACGCGGCGGGTGACGGACGGGGCGAGCAGGGCCTCGCCGGAGTCGACGACCCGGACGGCGTGGACCAGGTCGTCGCGGCGGACGTCCTTGAGCAGGAAGCCGCTGGCCCCGGCGTGCAGCGCGTCGAAGACGTAGTCGTCGACGTCGAAGGTGGTGAGCATGATGACCTTGCAGGCGGGGTGTTCGGCGCAGACCCGGCGGGCGGCCTCGATGCCGTCCATGACGGGCATCCGGACGTCGAGCAGCAGCACGTCGGGGGCGTGGGCGCGGACGGCCTCGACGGCCTGCTGCCCGTCGCCGGCCTCGGCCACGACCTCGATGTCGGGCTGGGCGTCGAGGATCATGCCGAAGCCGGCCCGGACCAGTTCCTGGTCGTCGGCGATCACTACACGAATGGTCAACTCGCTTGCCTTCCTGGGGAGTTGTTCAGGCGTTGAGCGGCAGCACGGCGGCCACCAGGTAGCCGGGTCCGTCGGTCCGGGGCCCGGTCTCGGCGCTGCCGCCGCAGGCCGCCGCGCGCTCCCGGATGGAGAGCAGGCCGCGCCCGCCGGAGCGCCCGTCGATCCCGGCCCCCGCCCCGGCCCCGCTCCCGACCCCGCTCCCGGCCGCGCCCGCCGCCCCGGCCCCGTCGTCGGCGACCTCGACCGCGAGCCGGGCCCCGTCCCGGACCGCGACCCGGACGCTGACGTGCCGGGCCCCGGCGTGCTTGACCACGTTGGTGAGGGCCTCCTGGACGATCCGGAAGGCCGCCGCCTGCACCTCGGCCGGCCCGGCCTCCTCGATCTCGGCGTCGACCGCCACCCCGGAGTCGCGGACCCGCTGCAGCACGCCCGCGAGTTCCGCCAGCCGGGGCTGCGGGGCGAGCGCGGGGGCCGCGCCCTCCTCCTTCAACACGCCCAGCACCCGCCGGAGTTGCACCATCGCGTCGCGCCCGGAGTCGGCGATCGCGTCGAACGCGCGGATCGCCCGGTCGGGGTCGCCGCGCACCACCAGCGGCCCGGCCTCGGCCTGGATCACCATCAGGGAGACCGCGTGGGCGAGGATGTCGTGCATCTCGCGGGCGATCCGGGCGCGCTCCTCGGCGACGGCCCGGGCGGCGTCGCTGGCGGCCCGCAGCCCGGCCTGCCGGGCCCGTTCGGCCTCGACGCCGGCCAGCCGGCGCAGTTCCCGCACCAGCGAGCCGATGGCGAAGCTGCCCACCGACACCACCAGGCTGAACAGCATGCCGCCGAAGGACCGGGTGCCGACCACGTTGCCGGCCACCACGAAGGCCAGCAGCACGGCGCGCTGCCAGTCCCGGCCGCGGTCGGCGACGGTGTAGATGGCGACCGCGGTGGCGACCTGGATCTGCGGCATGGCGAAGTGCGCGGTCACCGACAGCACCGCGGTGGGGACGGCGGTGACCACCATCACCGCCCACGGCGCCCGCTGCCGCCACCACAGCGGCAGCGACCCGGCCAGCGCCAACGCGTAGGCCCACCACTGGCGTTCGTCGTCGTGCTGGTCGGCGTACACCCCCCAGAGCGAGACGCCGACGGCGAGCGCCACCAGCGGCCCGTTCACCGCCCACGGCCGGGCCCGCCCCCGGGCCAGCAGGCCCTCCGTCCACTTCCCCATGCCGCGCATCCTCTCGCACCGTCGGCCGGCCGCCGCAGGGCCCTCCCGCACGCACGAGGGGCGCCCTCCGGCTCGCCGCGCATCGCCTGCACGGTCACCGGCCCTCCCGCACCCGCGAGGGGGCGCCCCCGACCGGGAGCGCCCCCTGCGCGAACCGCCCGGGACGTCACAGCAGCCGCTTGATCTCCCCGCGGGCCCGGTAGAACCCGCCGGACTCGGACCGGCGCACCTCGGCGACCAGGTACCGCGCCCCGGCGACCCGGACGTCCTTCGGGAACTGCACCCGCAGCGCCGCGTCGTAGCCGGGCGTGACCACCCGGACCCGCAGCCGCCCGCCCTCGGCCACGCACTCCACCTCGATGCCCCCGGCGCCCGTCCCGGCGGCCACCGCACCGGCGCTGACGGTCTCCAGCTCGGCGCCGGCCGCGACCCGTTCGACGCCCGCGCCGCTCACCTCGGCGGTGGCCGGCAGGGTGCCCTGCTCGGCGGCCCGCACGGCGCCCTGGGAGGCGTCCAGGCAGGCCAGCGAGCCGTCGGTGGTGACCAGGTACAGCCGCCCGTCGCGGTACTGCATGCTGTACGCGGAGCCGCAGCCGGTGCCGAGCTTCCACAGCCGGGTGCCGTCGGCGGCGAAGCAGTAGACGGACGAGTGGTTGTCGCCCGCGAACACGAACTCCCCGTCGGGGGAGGCCGCGCAGGAGAACACCGCGGCGTCGCACTTGTACGCGGCGGCCTCCGAACCGTCGGCCTTGCGCAGCCGGTGCACCCAGCCCTGCGAGGTGCCCGCGAACACCTCGTCCTTCTCCTGCCAGCCGAACAGCACCTGGCCCTTGGTGCGGGTGTGCCAGAGCTGGTCGCCGCCGCGCTTGGCGTACCGGGCGACGCCCGCCGACCAGCCGTGGTAGACCGAGTCGGCGTCGCAGCGCACCATCCAGCCGGACGAGCCCTGGGCGCTGCGCCGCCACTGGAACTCGTCCTCGTGGTCGACGGTGGTCAGCCCGCCGCGCTCGTCGGCGACGCCGAGCACGCCGTCGTGGATGTCCAGCCAGTAGATGTCCACGTCCTGGGCGATCTCGTACGCCACCCGCGGCACCTTCCCGCCGAGGTCGTACACCTTGCCGTCGTCGCAGCCCGCGTAGATCCACCAGTCGTCGGCGACGATGCACTTGACGCCGTCGGGCAGCCCGAACCGGCCGGTGACCTGCCCGTCGGTGGTCAGCGTGTAGACGTCGCCCTTCTCGTTGCCGACCCAGGCGTGCTCCTCGCCGACGTACACGCCGAAGGCGGGCGAGCCGGAGCGGAAGCGCCACAGCAGCGGCGCCTGGTGGGCGGTGGAGCGGCTGGAGGTGATCTGCCGGCGGGTCACGGACCGGCGCTGGCGCACGCCCCGGACGGCCGGGGAGTAGCCCTTGCGGACCTTCTCGCCGATCTTCTTCGCGGCCTGCGCGGCGGCCTTCTCGGCGCTCGCGCACACCGTGGTCTTGGTGGTGCCGCTCTCACCGATCCGCCCGTAGCGGATGGTCAACTCGGCTTCCTTGACCGTGACTTCGTAGAACTTGTGGGCGCTCCCCTCGTCCTCGGAGAGTTCCAGGTAGGTCACCTGCGGGTCCGCGGAAACGGTGGCAGCCATGGCCGACGCCCCTTTCGGGCACAGAGTTCGGGGGAGCCGGCGGGGCCCTCGCCACCTGCCGACACCGCCCAATCTACGGCCCGGCACCGACAGTTGGCGATCAGCCGGTGCTGACCTTCACACCGCCGGTGTTCGCCCGGGCGACCAGCGCGTGCGCGGCCCCGACCTGCGAGGGGACGCTCACGTCGGTGCCGCCCGTCGAGGCGTGCGCGTCCACCGCGTACGCCTCCCCCGCGGGCACGGTCAGCTGCACCCCGCCGGTCTCGGTGCGCAGTTCGGCCCTGGTCGGCGCGGCGGCGAACCGCGCCGTCACCCCGCCGGTCTCGGTCTTCAGCAGGACGTTCGCGCTGCGCAGCCCGGTCGCCTCCACCCCGCCGGTGACCGCCTCCGCGGTGACGTCCCCGCTCAGGCCGTGCAGCGAGATGCCGCCGGTGGTCTCCTTCAGCCGCAGCACCGTCCCGGCCGGCACCCGCACCTGGTAGCCGATCCCGCACTGCGAGCAGGAGTACGCCAGCTTCAGCACCCCGTCGGCGAGCACGTGGGTGGCCTGCGGCTCCCGGTCCCGCCAGGTGCGCTTCTCCACCACCTGCACCGGCCCGTCCCCGGCCCGCACCTCGATCCCGCCGACCTGCCCGTCCACCTCCAACTCGGTGACCTGGCCGGGCACTTCGTAGGACACCGTCTTCTTCTGGTCGTCCCACGGCCCGCACCCGACCGCCCCGACCGCCAGCAGCGCCACGACCGCCGCCGCCCCCATGATCCGCTTCACCGCGGCCTCCTCTCGACACCCACCAGTCTCCCGGCCGGCCCCCCGCCGCCGCCTCCCTCCAGGGAGTGGTTCCCCCGCCTCCGTCCCCAGGGGGATCCCCTAGTGGGAACGCCGCAGGGCGGCCACCCCGAGTGGGGTGACCGCCCTGCGGTACAGCCGTGCCGGATCAGCCGATCGCTCAGCCGGTGTACGGGCCGTAGTCGTAGTCGTCCAGCGGGACGGCCTGACCGGAGCCCGCGCCGAACGGCGACAGGTCGTAGTCGTCGTAGCCGACGGCCGAGTACATCGCGGCCTTGGCCTCCTCGGTCGGCTCGACCCGGATGTTGCGGTAGCGGGGCAGACCCGTACCGGCCGGGATGAGCTTGCCGAGGATGACGTTCTCCTTGAGGCCCAGCAGCGGGTCCGACTTGGCGTGGATCGCCGCGTCGGTGAGCACCCGGGTCGTCTCCTGGAAGGAGGCGGCCGACAGCCAGGACTCGGTGGCCAGCGAGGCCTTGGTGATACCCATCAGCTGCGGACGGCCGGAGGCGGGGTGGCCGCCCTCGGAGACCACGCGACGGTTCTCCTGCTCGAAGCGGCCGCGCTCGACGAGCTCGCCCGGGAGCAGCTCGGCGTCGCCCGACTCGATGATCGTCACGCGGCGGAGCATCTGCCGGATGATGATCTCGATGTGCTTGTCGTGGATCGACACGCCCTGCGAGTTGTAGACCTTCTGGACCTCGGCCACCAGGTGGATCTGGACGGCACGCTGGCCCATGATGCGCAGCACGTCGTGCGGGTTGGTCGCGCCGACGGTCAGCTTCTGGCCGACCTCGACCGCCTCGCCCTCGCTGACCAGCAGCTTGACGCGCTTGGAGACCGGGTAGGCGATCTCGTCGCTGCCGTCGTCGGGGGTGACGACGACCTTGCGGGTCTTCTCGGTGTCCTCGATGCGGACCCGGCCCTGGGCCTCCGAGATCGGGGCGACACCCTTGGGGGTGCGGGCCTCGAAGAGCTCGACGACACGGGGCAGACCCTGGGTGATGTCGTCACCGGCCACACCACCGGTGTGGAAGGTGCGCATGGTCAGCTGGGTGCCGGGCTCACCGATGGACTGGGCGGCGATGATGCCGACCGCCTCACCGATGTCGACCAGCTTGCCGGTGGCCAGCGAGCGGCCGTAGCAGAAGGCACAGGTGCCGACCGCGGACTCGCAGGTCAGGATCGAGCGGACCTTGACCTCGCTCACGCCGTGCCGGATCAGCTCGTCCATCAGGACGTCGCCGAGGTCGGTGTTGGCGGTGGCGATCAGCTTGCCGTCGACGGTGATGTCCTCGGCGAGCATGCGGGCGTAGACGCTGGTCTCGACGTCGTCGGCCTTGCGCAGCACGCCGTCCGCGCCGACCGAGCCGATCGACAGCTTGAGGCCGCGCTCGGTGCCGCAGTCCTCCTCGCGGATGATCACGTCCTGCGAGACGTCCACCAGACGACGGGTCAGGTAACCCGAGTCGGCGGTGCGCAGCGCGGTGTCGGCCAGACCCTTGCGGGCACCGTGGGTGGAGATGAAGTACTCCAGCACGGACAGGCCCTCACGGAACGAGGCCTTGATGGGACGCGCGATGGTCTCGTTCTTCGCGTTCGACACCAGACCGCGCATACCGGCGATCTGACGCATCTGCATCATGTTTCCGCGGGCGCCCGAGTCGACCATCATGAAGATGGGGTTCGTCTTCGGGAAGTTCGCGGCCATCGCGTCGGCGACCTCGTTGGTCGCGCGGGTCCAGATGCCGATGAGCTCGGACTTGCGCTCGTTGTCGGTGATCAGACCGCGCTCGTACTGGCGCTGGACCTTCTCCGCCTGCGCCTCGTAGCCCTCCAGGATGGCGGGCTTGGTCGGCGGGACGATGACGTCCGAGATCGAGACGGTGACACCGGAACGGGTCGACCAGTGGAAGCCGGCCGCCTTCAGGTTGTCGAGCGCCGCGGCGACGACGACCTTCGGGTAGCGCTCGGCGAGGTCGTTGACGATCGCCGAGAGCTGCTTCTTGCCGATCTCGTAGTCGACGAACGGGTAGTCCTCGGGCAGCAGCTCGTTGAAGAGCGCCCGGCCCAGCGTGGTGGTGATCCGGAACGGCTCACCCTCGTGCCAGGTCGGCTGCCCGTCCTCGTCCACCGGCGGGGTCCAGCCGCGGGGCGGGACGGTGCCGGCGGCCATCCGCAGGTCGATGGTGGCCTGGACGTCCAGCTCGCGGGCGTCGAAGGCCATGATCGCCTCGGCGGTCGAGGAGAAGGAACGGCCCTTGCCCTTGACCTCCTCGCGGTCCGAGGTGAGGAAGAACAGGCCCAGCACCATGTCCTGGGTCGGCATGGTGACGGGGCGGCCGTCGGCCGGCTTCAGGATGTTGTTCGAGGACAGCATCAGGATGCGGGCCTCGGCCTGCGCCTCCGCGGACAGCGGCAGGTGCACGGCCATCTGGTCGCCGTCGAAGTCCGCGTTGAACGCGGTGCAGACGAGCGGGTGGATCTGGATGGCCTTGCCCTCGACCAGCTGCGGCTCGAAGGCCTGGATGCCGAGGCGGTGCAGGGTGGGCGCACGGTTCAGCAGCACCGGGTGCTCGGCGATGACCTCTTCGAGGACGTCCCACACCACGGGGCGGGCGCGCTCGACCATGCGCTTGGCCGACTTGATGTTCTGCGCGTGGTTCAGGTCGACCAGGCGCTTCATCACGAACGGCTTGAAGAGCTCCAGCGCCATGGCCTTGGGCAGGCCGCACTGGTGCAGCTTGAGCTGCGGGCCGACGACGATGACCGAACGGGCCGAGTAGTCGACGCGCTTGCCGAGCAGGTTCTGGCGGAAACGACCCTGCTTGCCCTTGAGCATGTCGGACAGCGACTTCAGCGGACGGTTGCCGGGGCCCGTGACCGGGCGGCCGCGGCGGCCGTTGTCGAAGAGCGCGTCGACGGCCTCCTGGAGCATGCGCTTCTCGTTGTTCACGATGATCTCGGGCGCACCGAGGTCGAGAAGCCGCTTCAGGCGGTTGTTGCGGTTGATGACGCGGCGGTACAGGTCGTTCAGGTCGGAGGTGGCGAAGCGGCCACCGTCGAGCTGGACCATCGGGCGCAGGTCCGGCGGGATCACCGGGACGCAGTCGAGCACCATGCCCTTGGGCTTGTTGCTGGTCTGCAGGAAGGCGGAGACGACCTTGAGGCGCTTGAGCGCGCGGGTCTTCTTCTGGCCCTTGCCGGTGCGGATGATCTCGCGGAGGCGCTCGGCCTCCTCGCCCAGGTCGAAGGACTCCAGGCGGTCCTTGAGGGCCGCGGCGCCCATCGAGCCGGAGAAGTAGGTGCCGAAGCGGTCGCGCAGCTCGCGGTAGAGCAGCTCGTCGCCCTCCAGGTCCTGGACCTTGAGGTTCTTGAACCGGGTCCAGACCTCGTCGAGGCGGTCGATCTCGCGCTGCGTGCGGTCGCGCAGCTGCTTCATCTCGCGCTCGGCGCCCTCGCGCACCTTGCGGCGCACGTCGGCCTTGGCGCCCTCGGCCTCCAGCTCGGCCAGGTCGGACTCGGCCTTCTTGGCCCGGGCCTCCAGGTCGGCGTCGCGCCGGTTCTCGATCTGCTGGCGCTCGACCGAGACGTGCGCCTCCAGGGACGGCAGGTCGCGCTGGCGGCGCTCGTCGTCGACCCAGGTGATCATGTAGGCGGCGAAGTAGATGACCTTCTCGAGGTCCTTCGGCGCCAGGTCGAGCAGGTAGCCCAGGCGCGACGGGACGCCCTTGAAGTACCAGATGTGGGTGACCGGGGCGGCCAGCTCGATGTGGCCCATCCGCTCGCGGCGCACCTTGGCGCGGGTCACCTCGACGCCGCAGCGCTCACAGATGATGCCCTTGAAGCGGACGCGCTTGTACTTGCCGCAGTAGCACTCCCAGTCCCGGGTGGGACCGAAGATCTTCTCGCAGAAGAGGCCGTCCTTTTCCGGCTTCAGCGTGCGGTAGTTGATGGTCTCCGGCTTCTTCACCTCGCCGTGCGACCACTGGCGGATGTCGTCGGCGGTGGCCAGTCCGATGCGGAGCTCGTCGAAGAAGTTGACGTCAAGCACTGGTCGTCAAGCCCTCTTTCGTGATTCGAGAGTCTGTCTGTTGGTCTGAGGGGGGCCTGGGGGCGGGCCGGCCGTTCGGGAACGGCCGGCCCGGCCTCCGTCAGACCTCTTCGACGCTGCTCGGCTCGCGCCGGGACAGGTCAATGCCGAGCTCCTCGGCGGCGCGGAACACGTCCTCGTCGCTGTCGCGCATCTCGATGGACTGGCCGTCCGAGGACAGCACCTCCACGTTGAGGCAGAGCGACTGCATTTCCTTGATGAGGACCTTGAAGGACTCGGGAATGCCGGGCTCGGGAATGTTCTCGCCCTTGACGATGGCCTCGTAGACCTTCACGCGGCCCAGGACGTCGTCGGACTTGATGGTGAGCAGCTCCTGCAGCGCGTAAGCGGCGCCGTACGCCTCAAGGGCCCACACCTCCATCTCACCGAAGCGCTGACCACCGAACTGCGCCTTACCACCGAGCGGCTGCTGGGTGATCATCGAGTACGGGCCGGTCGAACGGGCGTGCAGCTTGTCGTCGACCAGGTGGTGCAGCTTGAGGATGTACATGTAGCCGACCGAGACCGGCATCGGGAACGGCTCGCCGGAGCGGCCGTCGAACAGCCGGGCCTTGCCGGTGGAGTTCACCAGGCGCTCACCGTCACGGGTGAGGGTGGTGTTGTCCAGCAGGCCGGTGATCTCGTCCTCGCGGGCGCCGTCGAAGACCGGGGTGGCGAGGTTGGTGCCGCCCTGGACCGTGTCGGCGCCGATCGCCTGGAGCCGCTTGGCCCACTCGTCGGCGAGGCCGGAGACGTCCCAGCCCTGCATGGCGAGCCAGCCGAGGTGGATCTCCAGGACCTGTCCCGGGTTCATTCGGGACGGGACGCCCAGCGGGTTCAGGATGATGTCGACCGGGGTGCCGTCCTCCAGGAACGGCATGTCCTCGACCGGCAGGATCTTGGAGATGACGCCCTTGTTGCCGTGGCGGCCGGCCAGCTTGTCACCGTTGGTGATCTTGCGCTTCTGGGCGACGTAGACGCGGACCAGCTGGTTCACGCCCGGGGGAAGCTCGTCCCCCTCCTCGCGGTCGAAGACGCGGACGCCGATGACCTTGCCGGACTCGCCGTGCGGCACCTTCAGCGAGGTGTCGCGGACCTCGCGGGCCTTCTCGCCGAAGATCGCGCGGAGCAGGCGCTCCTCCGGGGTCAGCTCGGTCTCGCCCTTCGGGGTGACCTTGCCGACCAGGATGTCGCCGGTGACGACGTCGGCGCCGATCCGGATGATGCCGCGCTCGTCGAGGTCGGCGAGGACCTCCTCGGAGACGTTCGGGATGTCCCGGGTGATCTCCTCGGGGCCCAGCTTGGTGTCACGGGCGTCGACCTCGTGCTCCTCGATGTGGATCGAGGAGAGGACGTCGTCCTGGACGAGGCGCTGCGACAGGATGATCGCGTCCTCGTAGTTGTGGCCCTCCCACGACATGAACGCCACGAGGAGGTTCTTGCCGAGGGCCATCTCGCCCTCGTCGGTGCACGGGCCGTCGGCCAGCACCTGGTTGACCTCGACCCGCTGGCCCTCGTCCACGAGCACCTTCTGGTTGAAGGCGGTGCCCTGGTTGGAGCGGGTGAACTTGGCGGCCCGGTAGGTGTTGTACGTGCCGTCGTCGTTGGCGACGGTGACGTAGTCGGCCGAGACCTCCTGCACCACGCCGGCCTTGTCGGCGGTGATCACGTCCGCGGCGTCGACGGCGCAGCGGTACTCCATGCCGGTGCCGACCAGCGGCGCCTCGCTGCGCAGCAGCGGGACGGCCTGGCGCATCATGTTCGAGCCCATCAGCGCGCGGTTGGCGTCGTCGTGCTCGAGGAAGGGGATCATGGCGGTCGCGACCGACACCATCTGGCGCGGCGAGACGTCCATGTAGTCGATCTCGGTGCCGGGGATGTAGTCGATCTCGCCGCCGCGGCGGCGGACCAGGACGCGCGGCTCGGCGAAGGTCAGCTCCGCGGTGAGCGGGGCGTTGGCCTGCGCGATGACGTACCGGTCCTCCTCGTCCGCGGTCAGGTAGTCGACGGCCTCGGTGACGACACCGTCGACGACCTTGCGGTACGGGGTCTCGATGAAGCCGAACGCGTTGACCCGGCCGTACGAGGCGAGCGAGCCGATCAGACCGATGTTCGGGCCTTCGGGGGTCTCGATCGGACACATGCGGCCGTAGTGCGAGGGGTGCACGTCGCGGACCTCGAAGCCGGCCCGCTCGCGGGACAGACCACCGGGGCCGAGCGCGGACAGACGGCGCTTGTGGGTCAGGCCCGACAGCGGGTTCGTCTGGTCCATGAACTGCGACAGCTGGCTGGTGCCGAAGAACTCCTTGATGGAGGCGACGACCGGCCGGATGTTGATCAGGGTCTGCGGCGTGATCGCCTCGACGTCCTGGGTGGTCATCCGCTCGCGGACCACGCGCTCCATGCGGGCGAGGCCGGTGCGGACCTGGTTCTGGATCAGCTCGCCGACGTTGCGCAGGCGGCGGTTGCCGAAGTGGTCGATGTCGTCGACCTCGATGACGATGTCGCGGCTCGTGTCGTCGCGCCACTCGGTCTCGCCGGCGTGCAGCTTCACCAGGTACTTGATCGTCCCGATGATGTCCGGCTCGGTGAGCACGCCGGAGTCGAGCGACTCGGCGTTGCCCAGCTTCCGGTTCACCTTGTAGCGGCCGACCTTGGCGAGGTCGTAGCGCTTCGGGTTGAAGTACAGGTTCTCCAGCAGCGTCTGCGCGGCCTCGCGGGTCGGCGGCTCGCCCGGGCGCAGCTTGCGGTAGATGTCGAGCAGCGCGTCGTCCTGGCCCTGGGTGTGGTCCTTCTCCAGGGTGGCGCGCATCGACTCGTACTCGCCGAACTCCTCCAGGATCATCTCGGTGGTCCAACCGAGGGCCTTGAGCAGCACGGTGACCGACTGCTTGCGCTTGCGGTCGATGCGGACACCGACCATGTCGCGCTTGTCGATCTCCATCTCCAGCCAGGCACCGCGGGAGGGGATGATCTTGGCGGAGAAGATGTCCTTGTCGGAGACCTTGTCCAGGGTGGAGTCGAAGTAGACGCCGGGGGAACGCACCAGCTGGGACACGACGACACGCTCGGTGCCGTTGATGATGAACGTGCCCTTGTTGGTCATGAGCGGGAAGTCGCCCATGAACACGGTCTGGGACTTGATCTCACCGGTCTCGTTGTTGGTGAACTCCGCGGTGACGAAGAGCGGGGCCGCGAAGGTGAAGTCGCGGTCCTTGCACTCGTCGATGGAGTTCTTCGGCGGCTCGAAACGGTGGTCCCGGAAGGTCAGGGACATCGACCCGCTGAAGTCCTCGATCGGGGAGATCTCCTCGAAGATCTCCTCCAGACCGGACTTGGTGGGGACGTCCTGACCGCTCTCCAGGGCAGCCTCGACCCGGGACTTCCAGGCCGCGTTGCCGAGCAGCCAGTCGAAGCTCTCGGTCTGCAGGGCGAGGAGGTTGGGGACCTCGAGGGGCTCCTTGATCTTCGCGAACGAGACGCGGAGCGGGGCGGTGGATGCGGAATTGTTCGAGGCGTTGCGCGGCGCGGCCAAGAGGGGGGTCCTTCCGAGGGCTCGGAGCTCACTACGCGCATACCGGCCGGGCCTTGGCCGAGGCGGAAAACCCCAGGTCAGGACAGGGACCACTCCGGGCGACGAGTCACGGAGCAGCTAACAGGCAGCGCAAAGGGACAGTGTAGCCAAAGGCGACACTGCTAGCAAGCCCTGATTCGGAGACCGAATCGGACGCTCCTCCCGTACAACCGACAACCCGGGCAGTGATCCCTCACCGGCCGGGCCGTCGCACCCACTTCTGCGTCACCGGGAACCTTCCCAGTGCCGCCGCCGAATATGCATCGGAGACGGTTCCGCTTGGGCACGCGCCTTGAGAATCGCGCGCCGCGTGCTGTTCGTCAAGGCCCGCACCAGGGTGTGGACCTCGTACTGCCCATCGTCCGGACCGCCCGGCGCGTTACACGCTGCCCGTGCCCGGGGGCCGACGACAGCGATCACCCTACTCCCGGCCGCCGACAGGAGCCGAGTCCGGCGTGGGCCATCGGGAGCAACCCGGGCGCCCCGGCCCGGAACGCGAGCAGGCCGGGCCGGCCACCCCGAAGGGTGGCCGGCCCGGCCGGAAGAGCACCTCTCAGAGAGAGGAACGAGTCACTTGACGGTGACCTTGGCGCCGGCGCCCTCGAGCTGGGCCTTCGCCTTCTCGGCGACGTCCTTGGCGACCTTCTCCAGAACCTTCGCACCGGCGGTGTCGACGAGGTCCTTGGCCTCCTTCAGGCCGAGGGAGGTGAGGGCGCGCACCTCCTTGATGACCTGGATCTTCTTGTCGCCGGCACCGTCGAGGATGACGTCGAACTCGTCCTGCTCCTCGACGGCCTCGGCGACGGCGCCCGGGCCGGCAACGCCGGCAACGGCGACCGGGGCGGCGGCGGTGACGTCGAACTTGTCCTCGAAGGCCTTGACGAACTCGGAGAGCTCGATCAGGGTCATGCCCTCGAACTGCTCGAGCAGGTCCTCGGTGCTGAGCTTCGCCATGATTGGCGTCCTTCCACTAAATCGGCAGGTGCCGGATGTACGGGTTGGCGGGCGTGCTTACGGGCCCGCTGGGACGGGAGTGGTTACTCCGCGTCCTCGGCGGGAGCCGGAGTACCGGCACCGCCCTGCTCGACCTTCTCGCGCAGCGCCTCAACGGTGCGCACGAGCTTGGACGGGAGCGCCTGGAAGACGGCGGCAGCCTGGGAGGGCTTGGCCTTCAGGGCACCCGCCAGCTTGGCGAGCAGCACCTCGCGGGACTCGAGGTCCGCGAGCTTCTTGATCTCATCGGCGGACAGCGCCTTACCGTCAAGGACACCGCCCTTGATGATGAGAGCAGGGTTCTCCTTGGCGAAGTCACGCAGAGCCTTCGCCGACTCCACCGGGTCACCGGTGACGAAGGCGACAGCCGTCGGACCGGCGAACAGGTCGTCCAGCTCGGAGATCCCGGCCTCGTTGGCCGCGATCTTGGTCAGCGTGTTCTTCACCACGGCGTAATCGGCGTTGCCGCCGAGCGAGCGACGAAGCGTCTTCAGCTGCTTCACCGTGAGACCGCGGTACTCGGTCAGAACGGCGGCGCTGGAGGCACGGAACTTGTCCGTGATCTCGGCGACGTCGGCAGCCTTGTCGGGCCTGGCCATAGGCTTACGCCTCCTTCCGTGATGTCGAAGTCGGGCCGACCTTCGAGAAGTCGACCATCCAACGCCGCGGACCCCAGGAAGCGAAGAAGCCCCGGCGCGCAGGCGCACGGGGCTTGCAATGACCTCGACGGACCGTGAACGGTCCGGAGATCTTCACTCTGCTCCACAACCTGCGCGGGCGATCCGCAACGGGTGCGGACCCTTCGGTACCGTCCGCCCTCGCGGGGAACGGCGACAACCAGCGGTCTTTGGCTCGGCCAGCGTAACGGGACGAAACGGGTTTGGCCAAATCGGCTTCCGGAAACGGCCCCGCCCTACGGGAGCGGCGGCGGGCTGGCGCCGGCGCCGGGCGCGGTGTCGGCCTCCGCGGGGGCCTGCACCGAGATCGCGGAACTGCCGAACCCGGTGTAGTCGACGGTGTCCACCTCGGCGGCGGCCCGGCGCAGCCGGACCAGCTGGTCGCGGTCGTCGAGCCAGAGGTCGAGCACCACGTCGCCGGGGCCGAGCGCGGCCTCCAGCGCCTGCCGCCGGCCCTGGTCGAGCTGGTTCTGCGCGGCGGCGTACCGGGCGGCGCTCACCGTGACCCGGTAGTGCTCGACGGTGGTGTCGAGCAGCTTCTCCTCGCCGATCAGCCGCGGCTCGTCCGCGGCCGCCGCGGCGGCGACCGCGACCACCGGGCTGAGCCGGTCGATCAGGCCGCCGTACGGGATCCGGCCGTCGGAGAACTTCTGCCAGTGCGGGCCGCCGAGCCGGGCCGCGGTCCCCGGGTCGCCGCCCAGGTAGGCGGAGGTGTCCAGCACCACCAGGGTCCGGCCCACCCCCTCGGCCTGGTACTTCAGCACCGTCTTGGGCGCCCAGAACAGCGCGCCCTTGGCGTCCTCGCCGCCGAGCACCGCCGTGTACTCGGCGCGCCGGGCGTCGTGCAGCACCAGCTGCGCGGAGAGCAGCACCCCGTGCGGGGAGCGGTCGGTCGGGCTGGCCTCCCCGGTGGACGGGGTCGGGCTGGACGGGGAGGCGGGGTCGGCTGCGGTGCCCGAGCCGGTGCAGGCGGTGGCCGTGCCGGCCAGCAGGACGGCCGCCAGCAGGGCCGCGGCCCAACGCGCCGGTGCCGCCATCGGTCCCTCCTCCTGCCGTTCCCCGCCGTCCGGTCCCTCCCACGATGCCATGCGGTCCGCCCGCGTCCCGGAGCCGCCCCCGGGACACGGGCCGGGCCGGGCCTACTGCTGCATCAGGTCGGTGAGGGAGAAGACCTCGGAGGCGGCCGGGGCCGGGGTGGCCTTGACGCTGCCCAGGTCGCCGTAGGTGACCACGCCGGGGGTGCTGCCGCTGTCGGCCGTCAGGCTGGCGCTGGACTGCTGGACCAGCTCGCCCTTGCCGTTGACCCACAGGTCGACGGTGGAGCTGGAGCCCTTCTTCTTGAGCTCGGCCAGCACCTGGGCCTTGGTCGCCGCGTCGAGCTGCATCTTGGCGACCAGCTCGTCCACCTTGATGTCGCTGCGGTAGTGGGTGGCGCTCTGGCCGGCCACCGTCTCGGTGCCGACCAGGGTGGCGTTCTGGGAGGCGGCGACCAGCTGCACCGACGGGTTCATCAGCTGCATCATCGAGGCGAAGGCGCCGGCCTCGTTGCCCACCGCGCCCGAGGAGTCCTTGGCGCTGAGCGACATCCACTTCTTGCCCTTGGCCACGGCGGCCATCTCGGGGGTGGCCCCGATGTACATCTGGTCGCCGGCGAACAGGACGTCGACCTGCTTGCCCTCCTGCGTGGTGTGCATGAGGAAGGAGGACGGGGACTTCCAGACGTAGTCGGCGGTGCCGTCGCTGCCGCCGCCCTTGACGGTCAGCTTGGCGCTGCCGGCCTTGTCCATGACCGCGGCCGCGGCGAGCAGGGCCTCCTTGGGGGCGAGCTTCGAGCCGCCCTTGCCCGCGCCGTCGGCCGCCGGGGCGGAGGCGGCCTGCGAGCTGCCGGAGCCCCCCGTCGAACCGGTCGAGCCGGAGCTGCTGCAGGCGGTCAAGGCGCCGAGGGCCAGACAGGCCACGGCAACGGTACGCAGTGCGCGCACGGAGGTCCCCCTCTAATCGGATTCTCATCCTGATGACGACCCTGGACTCTACCGAACCGCTCCGCCGCCCGCGCAAACCGTTTCCGAACGCCACCGGGCCCGCACCCCCGAAGGGGTGCGGGCCCGGTGAAGCGTTGACCGCGTGGGGAACTGACTCGGGGTCAGACCGCCGCCGGGTCCTCCTCGACGAGGAGGTTGCGGGTGCGGTTCGGGTCCACCTGGATGCCGGGGCCGATCGTGGTGGAGAAGGCGATCTTCTTGATGTAGCGGCCCTTGGCGGCGGACGGCTTGGCCCGGAGGACCTCGTCCAGCGCCGCGGCGTAGTTCTCGACCAGCTGCTCGTCGGAGAACGAGGTCTTGCCGATGATCAGGTGCAGGTTCGAGTGCTTGTCGACGCGGAACTCGATCTTGCCGCCCTTGATGTCGTTGACGGCCTTGGCGACGTCCGGGGTCACGGTGCCGGTCTTCGGGTTCGGCATCAGGCCACGGGGACCGAGCACGCGGCCCAGGCGGCCGACCTTGCCCATGAGGTCCGGGGTGGCGACGACGGCGTCGAAGTCCAGACGGCCCTTGGCGACCTCGTCGATCAGCTCGTCGGAGCCGACGATGTCGGCGCCCGCGGCACGCGCGGCCTCGGCACGCTCACCGTTCGCGAAGACCAGGACCCGAGCGGTCTTACCGGTGCCGTGCGGGAGGATGACGGTGCTGCGGACCATCTGGTCGGCCTTGCGCGGGTCGACGCCCAGACGCATGGCGACCTCGACGGTGCCGTCGAACTTGGTGGTGGAGGTCGCCTTGGCGAGGCGGACGGCCTCGAGCGGGGCGTAGATCCGGGCGCGGTCGACCTGGGCGTCCGCGGCCTTGAGGGCCTTGCTGCGCTTCACTGCTGCTCCTGGTGATTAATGGAGTTCGTGGTAGTCGCGGGCCGCGCTGGCCCTACCACGGGGGACGTACGGGCTGGTCAGCCCTCGACGGTGATGCCCATCGACCGGGCGGTGCCGGCGATGATCTTCTCCGCCGCGTCCAGGTCGTTGGCGTTCAGGTCGGGCATCTTGGTGGTGGCGATCTCGCGCACCTGGGCCGAGGTCAGCTTGGCGACCTTGGTCTTGTGCGGCTCCTTGGAGCCCTTGTCGATGCCCGCGGCCTTCAGGATGAGGCGCGCAGCCGGCGGGGTCTTCGTGACGAAGGTGAAGGAGCGGTCGTCGTAGACCGTGATCTCCACCGGCACGATCATGCCGCGCTGCGACTCGGTGGCCGCGTTGTACGCCTTGCAGAACTCCATGATGTTGACGCCGTGCTGGCCGAGCGCGGGGCCGACCGGCGGCGCCGGGTTGGCCGCACCGGCGTTGATCTGGAGCTTGATAAGCCCCGTGACCTTCTTCTTCTTGGGAGGCATTTCTCTCCGGGTCCTTCCGAGAGGTGAGTGCTGATGCGCCCGGCCCCGGGGCGAAACCCGGCTGCCAAGGCACACATCGGACCAGGCTAACCGCTGAGGCGGCGCTGGACCAAAACGGTTCCGGGGCGGGGGCCTTCGCCCCCGCCCCGGAACCTGAGTACGTGGATCAGTTCTTCTGGATCTGGTCGAAGGAGAGCTCGACCGGGGTCTCCCGGCCGAAGATCTCCACCAGGCCCTTGACCTTCTTCGAGTCGGGGTTGATCTCGTTGATGGTCGCCTGCAGGGTGGCGAACGGACCGTCGGTGACGGTGACCGAGTCGCCGACCTCGAAGTCCAGCACCTGCACCTCGACCGGGCGCACCGGCGAGGCCTTGCCGGCCTCCTTGGCGGCGGCGCGCTCCACGTCGGGGGCGAGCATCTTGACGACCTCGTCCAGGGTCAGCGGGTACGGGTCGTAGGCGTTGCCGACGAAGCCGGTGACACCGGGGGTGTTGCGCACGACGCCCCAGGACTCCGGGGTGAGGTCCATCCGGACCAGCACGTAGCCGGGGAGCTTGTTCTGCCGGATGGTCTTGCGGTCGCCGTTCTTGATCTGGACGACCTCCTCCTGCGGAACCTGGGACTCGAAGATGTAGTCCTCGACGTTCAGCGAGACGGAGCGCTGCTCCAGGTTCTGCTTCACCCGGTTCTCGTAGCCGGCGTAGGTGTGGATGACGTACCACTCGCCGGGGGCGCGGCGCAGCTGCTCGCGGAACTCGGCGACCGGGTCGCTCTCGACCTCCTCGGCGGCCTCGGCCTCTTCCTCGACCTCGGCGGTCTCGACGTCGGCGGCCTCGGCCTCGTCCACCTCGTGCACGGCGGCGGCCTCGGCGGGCTCCCCCGCCTCCAGCTCGTCGGCGGCCTCGACCTCGTCCTCCTCGGCGTCCGCCTCGTCCACGATCTCCTCAGCGGTCTCGACGTCGGCGGTCTCGACGTCGGCAGCCTCGGCCGCGTCCAGCTCGGCGGCGACATCCGCCTCGCGGACGGTCTCGTCGGCGTCGTACAGGGGGGACTCAGACACGGTCGCTGCTTCTTTCCTGGTTGTGGAACGGATACCTCAACAGTACCGACTCAACGGTAGTCGCCCGCTGTCCTTCGCGCCGACAGCTCGACCCGGGCCGAAGGATTCGGCCCGGGTCGGGGTGAGGTATGCGGTGCGGGACCTGCGGGGTCCCGGCGGTTTTCTGCCGGATCGGACGTCAGCCGAAGATCCAGAAGGCACCCTTGGCGAAGACCCAGTCGAGGCCGGCAACCAGCAGCATCATCACGATCACGAAGGTCACCACGACGGTGGTGTACTGGATCAGCTGGCTGCGGGTGGGCCAGACCACCTTGCGGAGCTCGGCGATGATCTGGCGGTAGAAGATCGCGGTCCGGGCGAACAGGCCCTTCTTCGCCCGCTTGCCGGACTTCTTCCCCTCGCCGCCGGACGCCTTGTTGGCCCGCCGGCGCTCGCGCCGGGAGAGCTTGCCGTCCTCGGCGGTCGCACCGTCCGCGGCGCCTTCGGTCCCCTCGGGGTTGCCGCTCTCAGGCGTTGCGGTGGAGCCCGTGGTCTCCGTCACTCGTCCTCACCTGAATCCGGTCCTGCGGAGGCCCGTGCCTGGTGCACGGGCTGTCCGGCGAAAGCTGTGCTGGGTGGGGCCCTCTCCGCATCAAGCCCGCTCGCTCTGCGGAGCGAACGGGCTTGGCACAGATCGAGCAGCAGGGCACGAGGGACTCGAACCCCCAACCGCCGGTTTTGGAGACCGGTGCTCTACCAATTGAGCTAGTGCCCTACGGAACCTCGCGGTTCCGGTGCGGCCCCCAACCTACCGCATCCGACCGGCCGTGTGGTGTACCCGGCCGAAGGATCCGCACTTCGGGAGCCATCGAGCAGTGAGTGTACGGGTTCTTCGCCGATTGGTCGAACCTCATTCACCGAGATCCACATTCGCCGACTTTCGACGCCGTCCGCCCGAGATCCTCCGGCTTCGATCGGCTTCCGCCCGAGATCGTCCGGGTCCGCGGGACGGTCGCTGGAACACCCCTGTACTCCTGCTGAAACCGCGATGCCCGCCGCCCGTGGGGTCTGGGAGCATTCAGGCATGAGCGCACCCACCCCCGAGAACCTGTCCCCCGCGAACCGCCGGGTCTCCGCCCGGGTCGGCGCCATCGCCGAGTCCGCGACCCTCGCCGTCGACGCCAAGGCCAAGGCCCTCAAGGCCGCCGGGCGTCCGGTGATCGGCTTCGGCGCCGGCGAGCCCGACTTCCCGACCCCCGGCTACGTCGTGGACGCCGCCGTCGCCGCCTGCCAGGACCCGGCGAACCACCGCTACACCCCGGCCGCCGGCCTGCCGGAGCTGAAGGCCGCGATCGCCGCCAAGACGCTGCGCGACTCCGGCTACCAGGTGGACGCCTCGCAGGTGCTGGTGACCAACGGCGGCAAGCAGGCGATCTACAACGCCTTCGCCGCGATCCTCGACCCGGGCGACGAGGTGATCATCCCGGCGCCGTACTGGACCACCTACCCGGAGGCCGTGAAGCTGGCCGGCGGCACCCCCGTCGAGGTGCTCTCCGACGAGACCACCGGCTACAAGGTCTCGGTGGCGCAGCTGGAGGCCGCCCGCACCGCCAACACCAAGGTGGTGCTGTTCGTCTCGCCGTCCAACCCGACCGGCGCGGTGTACACCGAGGCCGAGGCCGAGGCGATCGGCCGCTGGGCGCTGGAGCACGGCCTGTGGGTGCTCACCGACGAGATCTACGAGCACCTGGTGTACGGCGACGCGACCTTCACCTCGCTGCCGGCCCTGCTGCCCGAGCTGGCCGACAAGTGCATCGTGGTCAACGGCGTGGCCAAGACCTACGCCATGACCGGCTGGCGGGTGGGCTGGCTGATCGGCCCCAAGGACGTCGTCAGCGCGGCCGCCAACCTGCAGTCGCACGCCACCTCGAACGTCTCCAACGTGGCGCAGCGCGCGGCGCTGGCCGCGGTGGCCGGCGACCTGTCCGCGGTGGACGAGATGAAGACCGCGTTCGACCGCCGCCGCCGCACCATCGTGGCGATGCTGAACGAGATCGAGGGCGTGCTCTGCCCCGAGCCGGAGGGCGCGTTCTACGCCTACCCGTCGGTGAAGGGCCTGCTGGGCAAGGAGATCCGCGGCAAGCGCCCGCAGACCTCGGCCGAGCTGGCCGCGCTGATCCTGGACGAGGCCGAGGTCGCGGTCGTCCCCGGCGAGGCCTTCGGCACCCCCGGCTACCTGCGGCTGTCCTACGCGCTGGGCGACGCCGATCTGGTCGAGGGCGTCAGCCGGATGCAGAAGCTGCTGTCCGAGGCCCGCGACTGACGGACCGTCACGGCCGCCCCCCGCACCTCACCCCTTCGGGCGATGTGCGGGGGGCGGTTCCTGTTCCGGGGGGTTTTGCGGCAGGATCGGTGAATGGATCGCCTGCGTGATGTCCGGAGCCTGCCGAAGGCCCATCTGCACCTGCACTTCACCGGTTCGATGCGCCCCGCGACGCTGCTCGAACTCGCCGACAAGCACGGCATCCGGCTGCCCGAGGCGCTCAGCTCCGAGCACCCGCCCAAGCTCCGGGCCACCGACGAGCGCGGCTGGTTCCGCTTCCAGCGGCTCTACGACACCGCCCGCTCCTGCCTGCGCGACGAGTCCGACATCCGCCGGCTGGTCCTGGAGACCGCCGAGGACGAGCGCGCCGACGGCTCCCGCTGGCTGGAGATCCAGGTCGACCCGACCTCGTACGCACCGCTGCTCGGCGGCCTGACCCCGACCCTGGAGCTGGTCCTGGACGCCGTCCGGGAGGCGTCCGAGGCGACCGGCGTCGGGATCCGGGTGCTGGTCGCGGCGAACCGGATGAAGTCCCCGATGGACGCCCGGACGCTGGCCCGGCTCGCCGTCCGGTACGCCGACCAGGGCGTGATCGGCTTCGGCCTGTCCAACGACGAGCGCCGCGGTCTGGCCCGGGACTTCGACCGGGCCTTCGCCATCGCCCGCAACGGCGGGCTGATCGCGGCCCCGCACGGCGGCGAGCTGGCCGGGCCTGAGTCGGTCCGGGACTGCCTGGACGACCTGGGCGCCGCCCGGATCGGCCACGGCGTGCGCGCCGCCGAGGACCCGCGGCTGCTCCAGCGCCTCGCCGACCGGCAGGTCACCTGCGAGGTCTGCCCGGCCTCCAACGTCGCGCTCGGCGTCTACGACGCCCCCGGGCAGGTCCCGCTGCGCGCGCTCTTCGAGGCCGGCGTCCCGCTCGCCCTGGGCGCCGACGACCCGCTGCTGTTCGGCTCCCGGCTGGCCGACCAGTACGCCCTGGCCCGCGAGTCGCACGCCTTCACCGACGCCGAGCTGGCCGAGCTCGCCCGCCAGTCGATCCGCTCCTCGCGGGCCCCCGAGCACGTGGTGAAGGAACTGCTCGGCGAGGTCGACGCCTGGCTGGTGGAGGAACCGGTCTAGGGCGTGTATCTGGTTGTGATCAATTTGCGGGTTTCGCTCTCGTGGTGGCCCTTGGTTCGGTAGATCGTGTGGTGTGACGCGAGTGCAACTGACAG